>DAOWJX010000202.1 GCA_030640155.1 Candidatus Aegiribacteria sp.
GGACTCTATGCTTTTATCCTGAACCGCTGTCCTACAGGCTTGGGCAATATTCCGCATCAATGAATCATCGATGCTACCATCTACATAGGATGATCCGGCAAGGATAATTTTACCCTGAGCAAGAAGGTATCTGAGCCTGAATTCAGCTTCCTCAATCGGATTACCCCAATCAAGCTCTGTAACGAGAGAAAGCTTCCAGTCTTCCGTACCTCCAAGACACTCCAGAATTGAAGCTACTGTTGCAGTAGCCTTAACTGAAGAAATTTTCGGAAGAATGCTCCCGAGATCCAGTTCACATAGAAGATCAGCTGACAATCCGGAGATTTTTTCCGCAATACTGCTCTGATATTCGATGTCATCAACAGCCAGAAGCAGATATTCATTTGAGGCTTCGGCATTCTTTTCTCTTATGCTGATAAGAGCAGCAACATATGCCTGCCAGGAATCAGCCGGTGTAAAGTTTGCTTTCTCAAGTTCTGAAACGGATCCAACTTCAATACTATCATTTGCAAGAAGCTCCTGTCCCTCCATTGAAGGGTTCCTGCCGGTAAGGAATATCGAGAACCAGTCGGATGCGGCATCAGTCAGTCTATCCGATCTTAACCGGAACAGAGCTCTCGCTTCTCTGAGTTCCGGATATCTGATAACCTGATCCTCAAGTGAATCGAGAACCTCAGCTGATTCTGAGCAGAAATTCTTATCGAGTCTCCGTGACAGATGATCGAGAGTCGCTGCTGCTTTACCTTTTTTACCCGTTTCAAAAAGAACCGCAGCAAGAAGCGATAGAACTGAAGCACTGTTTTTATCATGCGCAAGAAGTTTCTGAACCTGTTCAAATACCCATGACGCATCGAAATTCAAAATAGGGAGAAGTGATATCACTGCGTTCTTCACATCACCATTCTCGACAAGATACGACGCAAGCTTTAAGGCTATAGTGCCGGTTTTGTCTCCCGTCGCTGATATCAGGCTTCTACAAACCTCAATCAGTTTATCGCTTTCAGCGTTCCCAGCTTCGAAAGCTCTTTCGATTGCTTCCGTGGCTTCGGCTGTTTTTCCATTTTCCAGATCCATTCGCGCAGCAAGCAGGAGAGGCGCAGCTCCACTCTCCGGATGCGAAACCAGGTCTTCAATGGCTGTTTCGAGTTTTACCCTGTCCAGAGTTTCGCTGTATACATCCTCAAGAATTCTGGATGCGGCTTCAGTTTTCCCAGCTGCTGTAAACATTTCCGCTAGCAGTGCTGATGATCTGCCGGATCTGTCAGCCGGTATCATCCATTTCTCTATAACATCAGCAGCATCAACAGCATCATCCTGTGATAAATCAATTCCAGTAAGCTGATTAGCATATTGCATTGCCATATCCATCTTGCCTGAAAGCGCTGAAATACCCATTAGAGCTATCAATTGCCCGCTTTCGAGCTGTTTTACCTGATTCCCTATCCAGAACGCAAGCAGTGAAATGTCTCTGTGCGGAAACTCCACTTCTCTGCTGATTTTCCAGAGAAAATCAATTGCATCATTCTGTAGTTCATTACGGTACAGACATAACGCCCATTCTACAAGCGATGATTGATCGGCTTCAGGATGAACAGTTCCGTCAAATCTGGTTGAATTCATGATCCGATCTTCTATCAGCGCAAAGAGGTTGGATACAGCTATTTCATCTGCTTTTCCAAGTACATTCAGAGCGCTCTTGAAATCATGCCTGTCAATAAAGCTCTTCCATGTTGCTCTCAAGAGATCGGTTGACCTGGAAAACTCATTCAGCCGGTCAATGAATAGATCCTGCACTTCACCGGTTACCTGTCTGTGACGATGTATAGTTTCTCCACCGACATCAGCTGCAAGATTCGGATGACCTATATCAAGAAGGAGCTTAATCAGTTCAAGAGCAACTCCACTTTCTTCCAGAAGTCTGCTTCGCTCCTCTTTTACGGTGGAGGATACTCGATTGACGCTACCTTCGCTGGCAAACTTCCTGATTTTCTTAAGAATTTTTCTGGGACCTGATTCAAATAATGCCATTTCCCCATCCTACTCAGGTATAATTAGAAGAACATCACCTAATGACAGGATACTGCTCTCAAGAGAGTTAAGATACATGATCTGTTCAATAGACACACTATATCGGATTGCAAGATCCCATAAAGTATCTCCCTCAACAATCACATGTTCAATTCTTACTCCACTTGATACTATATCTATTTCATTCTCTTCGGGAAGTGCGTTATTCAAAATCGGGGAATCCTGCGCTTCCGTACCATCGCAACGGCGAAGAAGGAGAACATCACCAGGATAAATTATATTGTCAGATGACATGTTATTCCATACAGCAACCTCTCGAGAGCTGACTCCAACACTTGCGGCTATCTCGCTCATGGTATCCCCCATTCGAACAGTATACCTGATAAACTGGGGATTATCCACGTATCCGGCATTAACCGGCCGGCGCTGGCTCTCCGGAAGTCCAATATAAACCCCAGGTCTGAGGGAACCAGCGGAATTCAAACCTCTGAGAACCTCAGGAGAGACTCCGGTTGACCGTGCGATTCCGTCCCATGTATCGCCTTCCTTTACCAGGTATCTTTCAGGATCGATAGTCCAGGCAGCGGAGAAAACATCATTAACCCGCTCTGCAGGTACGATAATTTCCCACGCCTGCCCATCATCAGGAGTCCTCTCCAACAGGTAGGATCGGTTCAAATCCATTAGAGAGTCAATTTCTACTCCTGTTTCAGGA
>DAOWJX010000144.1 GCA_030640155.1 Candidatus Aegiribacteria sp.
AGAGAAGGTTACCGGAGACCTGTTTACAATGAGAAGCACGGTGAACGGTATTCCAAAAGGTGTTCCATTCAATGAGGAAGGCCTTGCAGCAGAAGATGCTGTCTGGATCGAAAAAGGTGTTCTTCTGAACCAGCCGTGCCAGAGATTCTGGGCTGAGAAAACAGATCGGAAGCCATTGTTCATCCCCGGGACACTGTCCATTGAAGGGGGAGAGGGATCAACAGCGGACCTTCTAAACAGCGTTGAAGGCAGAGCCCTTCTCTTCAGAAGATTCTGGTATATCCGCTTTGTCGATCAGAAGGAACTGAGCCTTACCGGAATGACACGAGACGGGGTTTTCTTTGTTGAGAATGGTAAAATCGTTCATCCTGTCAAGGATTTCCGATGGAACTGGAAGCCTCTTGATCTGTTCAATGAGATCGAGATTCTGGGAAGTGCGGTACGTAAAGGACAAGTCAGTGTTCCGCCAATGGTTATTTCGGAAACTGTGCTTGATTGACAGAGGTTACCAGATGAATCTGATTCCCCAGCAGGTTTCACCTTCGAGTGATCTGAAGGGTTGTGTATCCCTGAAATAGTGAGTCAGATGAGTTTCAAATGAGCCTGCCGGAGTTCTGTACGCGAAGTAGAGTTCACCCCGGTGTCTGGATGAGCTGCCACCATCGTCATGGAAGAAGAAGTCAGCGTGATATCTCGCTCCTGACAGCCACGAGTGCCATGTAGCTCCTTCGAAGTTAACATCACCATGTATGGACCAGTTAAAATCGTGACCTTTCTGGAAAGTGCCTCCTCTCGGTCTGTAAAACCCGAGTGAAAACCAGCCATCCGGCAATCCGGCAGGCAAAAGGCGGATATCATCGCTGAAAGCCGGAGCCGGATCTTTCAGCACAACTCCCAGCTTGATGTTATTCATGTACTCGGAGAGTGTATCGGCCATATCGATGTTATGAAAACATTCATGGTCAGTGTACAGTCTGAGAAGAAGTGGTTCCAGCTGATATTCGAACTGAGTCTTGAGATTCCAGTGACCGCCATATATGTTGAATTTCATCTCGGGACTGTTCCAGCTTTCACCCATATAGGTTTCAAAGGAAAGACCCAGTTTCCAGGAAAACCGACCCATCCGGAACACTCTGACATCAGCTTCTAAATTGCCATAGATGAAATGCTCAACACTCTGCTCAAAGAAGCTGTATGCTTCCAGAACTCCGGTGCATTCCATCGGGAATTCAATGGGAGCTGCAAGAAGCGAAACAGTTATGAGAAAAACAGAAATGAGAAACCTCCGGATTATTGAAGGATAATACAGTGACATGAAACAAAAAACATGCCACCATAATCAATAAGATACAAGAATCAGTCGTCCTGAAGGTAGTCCATAATATTACTGAGATCTGACGGATCGTCCTTCAGAGCCTTTTGAAGAGCTTGAATCATCATTGATTCCGGAACGGAGCCTTCAGCATAGAGATTCTCATTTATCACTGTTCTTGGCACTCCCTGGACTTTGAATTTTGAGGAGAGTTCCGGAAACTCATTGGCTTCAATAACGGTTGAACTGACTTTATCACTGTAACCTGCCATTCTGCTTGCAAGAACGGCTGCTCCGGGGCAGTGAGGACAGGTTGGAGTAACAAACACCTGAATATTCAGGTCAGTTTCAAGCCCATCCAGAAAGTTCGTAGTATCCTCTGTCAGTGGTTCTTTGGATCCGCCGGCATCTACGATACAGGTTAGAAGTGAACTGAACTCATAACCCGATGGAGCACCATAGAATTTGACTCTGGAATGGGTTCCATCAGAAACAACAATTGCAGGTACTCTGGTAATCCCGTCCTTTTTCGCTTTTTCCCTGTCGGTAACAGGGTTCAAAAAAGATACTTTCAATCTGTCGGAGAGGGTATCGAGTTCCTTCAGTATCATCTCCGTATCAGGGCATGTTGGACAATTAATTTTCTGTGTGTAGAAATTGATATTTACATCTGTTTCCAGCATGTCAAATAATGCGCTTACTTGCTTGGAATCATCGGAGGATAACAGTGCCATTGTTTTCTCCCTTAACTATTCCTGAACAGCTTGAGTATTAAATACTTACTGATGATACACTCAAGAACAGTTCCCTGTATCAGGATTTAAGCTGACTTATATAATTCCTGGCAGATATTGCGGCTATTGTGCCATCTGCGCAGGCAGTATCGATCTGACGTACATTTTTTGACCTTACATCTCCTGCGCTGAATATACCGGGAACAGACGTTTTCATATCCTCATCAGTAATGATATACCCCGCATCATCCAGCTTAACATTGCTTTCCAGGAATCCAGTATTGGGTAAGAAACCCGCATATATGAACACTCCTGAGACTGCTATCCGCTTTTCTTCTCCGCTGTTCCTATCTTTTACTGTAACAGATTCAACAAAATCACTGCCGTTTACGCCGGTAAGTGCATGATTTAACAGAAAGTCAGCTTTATCATTCTTCTGCAGTTTTTCCTGTAATATCCTGGCACCTGTCATATAGGGAAGATATTCGATAAAGGTTATGCTTTTCACATGGTTAAGAAGAAACTCACCCTCCTGTAAGCCGGAGTTTCCACAGCCGATTACGGCTATATCCATATTCTTGTAAAGCGGTCCATCGCATATTGCGCAGTAGGACACACCCTTACCCATGAATTCTTCTTCTCCAGGAACATTCAGCTTCTTTGGAATACTGCCTGAACTCACAATTACAGTGCTGGTTTGACAGGTATTCCCGGATGTTTCAACAAGTATGCCGTCTCCTTCAGGTCTTACCTGTTTTACTTCCCTGTACTCGGCAATATCCACACCGAATCTTTTTGCCTGCTCCTTGAACTTCTCTATTAATTCCATTCCCTTAATACCCTCGGGGAAACCTGGATAATTCTCAACAATATCCGTAGTTGCCGGCAATCCTCCGCAGGATACCTTTTCCAATAACAGCGTATTCAGATTTTCTCTTGCTGCATATATGGCTGAGGTGAGGCCTGCCGGGCCCCCTCCGATTATAATGACATCATACGATTTTTCTGTTGCTGACTCGCGGGCCCCGGGACTTACAGGATGGTCTGTCAATCCTATTTTGAGATCTTTCATTCTGCTAAATACTCAGTTTTGACTCAGCGAGTTCGGTAAGCTGTGTTTTCAGAGAATCTACGTCACGGTAGCCGACCATTCTGTCTACCTCCTGGCCATCATGGAAGACTATCAGAGTCGGAACACCTCTGACTCTGAACGTGGAGGATTCAGATGGATTTTCATCAACATTCACAGCATAGAAACTGACCTGGTCGTTCATTTCATCTGAGAGTGTTTCAAGAACCGGCTCGATCATCTTGCATGGTCCGCACCATGGCGCGCCGAAATCAATAAGAGCAATTTTGTCTTTTACAGCAGCTGCAGCTTCGATTTCATTTCCTTTGATATGTTTTACGGGCATGTTGGTTTCCTTTCAAGTTTGATTGTTACCTTTTTCACAAGCATGTTACTTTCCATCATTTCAGGCAAACCATACATGCTGATATAGTAATTAGATAAGATGAACATACAGTCCTGCATTTCGTGTACAAGAACAATGAGAGACATTCTGGCACAGTAGTTATATCTCACAGATGCTTGTATTATAACGAACACCGAACGTGATAATTACTGTCAAATTGAATCGGATTGAGAATTCGAATGGTCTATCCGCTGATATCTGCAGAAAGGTAATTGGAATGCTGAAGAAACTGGAGACCGCAGGGAGAAAACTGCTTTCCAGAGCCGTATTATCACACTTTGGATCTGAAAACGTATATCAGAGGATACCGGAGAACGTAAAGCTGAAACGAATTCTGATAATGCGCTGGGACGCTATAGGGGACATGGTTGTCTGCCTTCCGTTCTTCCGGAAGATCCGTGATCTTTTTCCAGAGGCTGAAGTAGGAATTGTGGTTTCAAGGCGTAACATTCCACTTCTGAAATACGAAGAAGGTTTTCATACCATACTGTACGACAGTCATCCCTCAATCTATCTCAAGAGTATTATCGAGGCCAGGAGATTCAAACCTGATGTTGTTGTTGATACAAGAATGCACTACGATTCCACTACTTCATTCATCTACGGAGTTGTTTCAGGTGCGAACTGGAGACTTTCTGCATCCAACAGAGACAACAGTCTGCCTTTTTCAATCCGGGTTCCAGTGCCACAGGGAAAGCATCACTATGCCGATCTGACGAGAATACTTCTTGAGGGGCTCGGGAAGAATATCGATGAATCAGAACTTGACAGGGAGATCAAGCTTTCATCTGAAGAGATCGGATTCGCTGATGCTTTCTGGCGTGAAGCAGGCCTTAAACTTCGAGGGAAAGCAATTGGTATCAACATATCGACCAGGGATCCGCGACATATGTGGGGAGAGTCGAAATTCAGGGAACTCTGTTCCCGATTGTGTTCTTCAGGTCAGATTCCAATTTTGATATCAACTCCACTCGAGCATATGAATGCTTTACAGATCGCATTGTCCTCACCGGGAACACTGGTTGCTCCGGTCTGCCCGACGATTCTCCACGCAGCTGCCCTGCTGAAGGGTTTCAGAATATTAGTCACACCTGATACCGGTATTGTGCATGTGGCGGCATCTCAGGGGGTACCGGTTGTCGGACTGTATTGTCCTAACGAGAGTCATTTACCTCTCTGGTACCCATGGAAAGTACCACACGAAATCATAAGCGCTCCTCGCAGTGTTGCAGAAATAGAAGCAGGGGATGTTCAGGAAGCAGTCGAAAGGCTGTTTTATAAGGTTGGAGCTGAAGGCAGATAATGCCAGGACTTCTGAAGAAACTTGAAATATTCGGCAGAAATCTTTTGTTCCGAATCATCGCTCCTGGCGTTTCAGCGACAGACGCCCTTCCATCACTTCCTGATGGCGTAATCATTGATAGAGTTCTTATTATGAGACAGGACAGGATAGGGGATATGATAATGACCCTCCCTCTTCTGAGAAGACTCAGGGAGATTCATCCCGATCTTTCAATAGCTGTTGTGGCCTCGGAATCGAACAGTGTTATCCTGAAGTACGAAAAGGATATCAGTGTAATTACATATGATAAATCCCCGGGGAAGTTTCTCAGCTCCCTGCTGGCTGCAAGGGATTTTATGCCGGATGTGGTTGTGGATATGCATATGCACGATTCCACAACTTCCTTCATCTATGCGGCACTCTCAGGGGCAAAGTGGAAACTTCACATCGACAGGGAGAACAGACTGCCATTCAATATAAGGGTGGAGGTATCCCAGGATGGTCATATCATGGACGCTTTCTCGGGTCTGCTCTCAGGACTTGGCAGAAAAGTCGAGACAGAAGAACTTAAACGGGAGATTTCCCTGTACGATACTGAAACTGATTTTGCCAGGTGTTTCTGGAGCGGACTGGATGTTGCGCCGGAGGACTGCATAGCGATCAACATCTCCTCAGGCGGAGAAAACCGTTGGTGGGGAATGGACAGGTACAGGGAAGTGTGCAGGGGGATCATATCTCTGGGAATGAAGCCGCTGCTTCTGTATGCTCCTGAGCATAAGGAAAGGGCTTCCACAATTGCCATGCAGGAAGCGGAAATTCTTATCTCACCCCTGACACCTACAGTTCTTCATGTTGCTGCGTTACTTCGCGATGTTCGTCTTCTGGTTAGTCCTGATACTTCTGTTGTGCATATTGCAGCTTCGAGCGGAATTCCCGTTGTCGGGATGTATCTGCCTTTTGATCCATCCCTTCCGAAATGGTACCCCTGGCAGGTAAGCAGTAGAATTCTCATGTCTGAAGATCACAGATCCCTGGAATCCATCAGCCCCGAATCTGTCATTCGCGGTGTACAGGAGATTCTGGAAATCGGAAGAGGAATAAAGTGAGGGTTGGATTTGACGCTACGAATATTCTGGGACATGGCGGTATCAAAACTTACGCCAGAGAGCTTATTAAAGCTCTGGCTTCAGAATACCCGGAAAGTAAACTAATTCTCTACACAACAAACAGCAGTTTTAAGAAAGAGAAGCTCCTCAGACTGTTCGAAAAGTACCCTTCTATTGAAGTATGCACAGGTCTTCCTCATGCAAGAATGCTGGGTGACAGTCTCAGGTGGCTGTCAGGACTTCTCGGAGCTTTGTACTGGAGGGTACTGGATCGTAATCTGGATCTGGTTCATCTGACTGATCCTTATTCTGTTGCAGGCTATCCACGTAAATTCGCTGTGACCATTCACGATCTGTTCCCGCTTACGAGAGATGAATTGAGCAATTCCCATCTGAATCGGTTTTACAGGCGGGAAACACCTCTTATTCTCCGTCGGGCTGAGGCTGTTATCACTCCATCTCTGTACATTGCTGCTGAGATACAGAGACTGTATCCGGATCATGCTCGAATAATTCACGCTGTTCCAGAAGCTGCTGACAGTACATTTCAACCGATGAATCGTGATGATTCCGTTCTATCCGGGTACGGACTCGATAAAATCAGGTACTTCCTGTTTGTCGGTCGGGTTGATTCCAGAAAGAACCTGCAGCGACTTATCGATGCTTATAACGGGCTCGATGTTGGAATTCGCGATGGCGGCGGGGGTGGGGTACACCTGGCACTGGTCTTATCCGGACATAATTCCTTCGAAGCTGATTTCGCTGAAAAGGACTATCTTCATGTACTGAGAGATGTCCCTCAGAATGATATCATCCAGTTCTATTCCTCCGCGGATGCTCTGGTTTTTCCATCACTCGACGAGGGGTTCGGGCTTCCGGTGCTTGAGGCAATGCAGTGCGGCTGTCCTGTGATCACATCAAATTGTGCCAGCCTTCCCGAAGTAGCTGGAGATGCTGCAATTCTGGTTGATCCCGAGTCAGTCAGTGAAATCAGATTGGCATTGCAGCTGCTTTCATGCTCTTCGGAGAAGAGAGAAGAACTCCGGAAACAGGGATTTGATCAGGCGCGAAGGTTTTCATGGAAAAAGGCTGCTCGAGAGACAATGGAAATTTACAGCAGAGCAGTTGATGCTTCTTTAAAATAGAGTTACCGGCGAATGGGAGATACAGAATGAGGATTGGGTTCGATGCATCCGGAATCTCGAGTTACTGCGGCATTCATACGTATTCAAGAGAATTGATAAGGCATCTGCTTCAGGAATTTCCTGAAGACCGATTTGTACTGCTTTCCACGTACAGTAAATCAAGGAAGAGGAAACTGAGACAGGAATTTGGTATTCACCAGAACCTTGAAATCAGATCTGTACTTCCGAATCGGCTGGCTCTTGGTTCTTCTTTCATAAAACTTATTCTCTTTTTGAGATCGATGATCATCAGACATCAGGCAAACAGTTTTGATATACTGCATATCACGAAGCCCTTCGCGGAAAGAACAGGTGCACGTAATAGTGTAATTACTGTTCAGGATCTTTTTCCACTTACTCTGGATGACTATCAGGGAGAGGATGCGAAGAAGGAATTCGATTCCAATGTTGCCTTCATTCTGGAGGAATCAAAAGCGATTATCGTTCCAACGGAGTATACGGCGAATCAGCTGTGCGGCTTATATCCAGAGGTAAGAGGAAAGGTTAATGTTGTTCCGCTTGCTGCCGGGTCCGGCTTCAGGCAGGAGAGGAATTCTCCGCCGGAATCACTGCGAAAAGTGCTGCCTGAGGGGATTTCATATTTTCTGTATGTAGGAAGCGCTTATCCCCGAAAGAATCTGGACAGGGTTCTTGAAGCATATCTTGCGCTGCCGGAGACACAAAAGAAAAAGCATTTTCTGGTTCTGCTGCTGACGGGTGTTGCCAGTCACCTGTCGGATTTCAAAGAGAGAAACAGGAATACTCTATCTGAACCGAACATCATTGTACTCGATAGTGTCTCAGAAGAAGAACTGGTGAGACTTTACTCCTCGGCGGTCGCGTTTCTATTTCCTTCACTCGATGAGGGTTTCGGTCTTCCGATCATTGAAGCAATGCGGTGCGGCTGCCCGGTTATTACTTCTAATGTATCCTGCATGCCTGAAGTGGCAGGTGATGCTGCAATACTGGTTGATCCATACAGCGTTGATGATATCCTGTACGCAATGAAGGATATGGTTTCAAATCCTGTCAGGAGAGATGAATTGCGACGGAAGGGTTTCAATCAGGCAAAGCACTTCTCCTGGAAAGAAACTGCACACCGGACAATGGATGTTTACAGAAGCATTCTTTTTTAACGGCT
>DAOWJX010000191.1 GCA_030640155.1 Candidatus Aegiribacteria sp.
CGGGATAGGAGTAACGACAGGCTCTTCCTCTGCTTTTACTTCAGCACGCTCTTCAACAGGAATCCCGATTTCCGGTTTCTTTTTCTCCTTTGTAACTGCTGTTGGCTGGTATTTTTCTATAAGATCGAGCAATTCGCGAAGAACAGGTGCTGAAGGCCAGATATCAAAAGCACGCTTGATATTCTCCAGTGCAGTTACCGGATCGTTGGATTTCAACCCGCTTCGAACAAGATCTGCTAATTCGTTTACTTTGATCAATCGTTTGATGAATCGTATTTTCTTCTTTACAAGTTTATTTTCAGGGTCGTGACGTTTTGCTCGCTCCAGCTCCTGCAGCGCTCTTACTTCATCACCCGCTTTGCTTGCTTCATCTGATCTCTTAATACAGTCATCCACGAATCCGGATGATGAAATGTTCCTTCCAGCACTGTGTACCCTGGTGGATCTGCTCTTATTGAACTTGTCCATTGCTGAGATTTCACGCTCAACAGTATTGATCCTGTCCAATATCTGCTTATTATCCGGATCTAGTTCAAGAGCTTTTCGATATGTCCTAAGAGCTTCACTGCGTTCACCTTGCTGTATCTGCATTCTTGCAGTCTGCAGCAGTCTTTTTACCTTATCATCTCCTAAGCCCATCTCCACCCTGCTCCCTCTGATTGCAATGCTGTGAGTCAGCTTTAATTTCTATCAAATTGTATTTCTTATGACTCCTATGTCAAGTACCCAGTAATTTGAAATACTATCCCTACAAGTATACAAAGATAGGAACGGAAGTATACCTGTGACAACCTCTGGAAAATCCATCAGATTCCGGGAAGATCCAGATGGCCAAAACGCCACCTGTATTCCTGCAGCGAATGTTTCCCTGAACTGTAACAAGAAGCCAGTTCAGAAGCCTTCTCGATCAGGTCCGCATCTGTGATAAGTGAAGCTATCCTGAAAACTGGAATGCCGTGCTGCTTCGTGCCAATTATGTCTCCGGGACCTCTTAGTTCCAAATCTTTCTCCGCGATCGTGAAACCATTATCGGTTGAAGCCAGAACGGACAGACGTTGTGCAGGCTCAATTCCGCACTGGTAACCCTTCATGAGAAAGCACCATGAATCTTTTTCTCCCCTGCCTATTCTTCCGCGCAGCTGATGAAGCTGGCTCAGTCCGAACCGCTCAGCATTCACAACAATCATCACTGTAGCTTCGGGAACATCAAGCCCAACTTCTATTACAGTTGTACTGACCAGCACCGAGATCTCACCGGACGCGAATCTACGTGTAACATCGAGCTTATCGGATGGTTTCATAGCACCTGTCAGCAGGCCAATGTTGTATTTTCCCAGCGGTCCATCTCTGAGTACCTGGAAGGATGTTGTAGCATCCTTAAGATCAAGTTCCAAAGAAGCCTCCCGCAACGGATAGACAACATACGCCCTTTCTCCAAGCTCAAGTCTTTTCAGAAGGGAACTGTACACCTCGCTTCTTTCATCTCTGCTCATCACGCGGGTATGTATTCTACCCCTGCCTGGAGGCATCTCATCAATAAGAGTAATGTCAAGATCGCCATATACTGTCATAGCAAGTGTTCTGGGTATTGGTGTCGCAGACATAATCAGCAGATGCGGGCACGGCTGACGACCGGCCAGAAGTTTCTCCCTCTGCTCCACTCCGAATTTGTGCTGCTCGTCAATAATACACAATCCAAGTTCCGGAATTACTACTGTATCCTCCAAAACAGCATGAGTACCTATCAGAACGCCCAGTGAACCATCTTTCAGCGATCCTGAGATAGACTTCCTCTGTGAACCGGTTGTTCCGCCTGTTAGAAGATCACATCTGATGCCCATCGGCTCCAGCATCCCTTTGAGCGTTTCGTTGTGCTGGGCGGCCAGGACTTCGGTTGGAGCCACAACAGCGACCTGATAACCCGCTCCACAGCATAAGGCACATGCAGCGGCGGCTATAACTGTCTTTCCTGAGCCCACATCTCCCTGAAGCAACCTTCGCATAGGTACATCCCGGGAAAGCTCTTCAGTTATTTTTCTGACAGCTTTCTTCTGGGCATTCGTAAGTTCGTAAGGCAGTTTTCCAAGAAATGCTCTTAAAGCATCCGGTGGTGGTACAATCAGTATTCCAGGTCTGTGAGAGGCATTCATCCTGACACGATTCAGAATTGACTGAAAAAGAAACAATTCTTCAAGCGCGAGTACTTTTCTGGCTTGCTCACCCTGAAGAGGATCTTCCGGGAAATGAACTGCACGAACAACCTCTGCGCGGTTCTGGAAACCATATGAATTCAGAACTTCAGAGGGCAGAATCTCACTTAAATGAGTCACGTATTTCTCAATGACTGATGTTATCAGTTTTCTCATTATTCCCTGGGTTATTCCAGCGGTAAGCGGGTAAACAGGAAGCACCAGAGGTGATTTCGCCGATTCACCGTTCAGAAAAATCAGATCCGGATGTACAATTGAAAGACCACCGAAGAAATCGACCTTCCCGCTGGCGATAACCTCTGATCCGGGTTGCAGTCTGCCGGCAATGTATTTCCAGTTGAAGAAGGATAGTTTAATTCTTCCGGAACTGTCTTCAAGCTCAACCTGGAAAACACTTTTTCCTTTTCGGGATTTCCATAAGCCGCTCGATACCACGGTACCGGATACATTCGATTCTTCTCCGGGAATAAGATTCCTTATTGGAGTAACTATTCTGCGGTCACGATACTGCGTCGGGACATGAAGAAGAAGGTCTCCGACAGTATGTATGTCAAGTTTAGCTAATTGTCTGCTCCTTGCGGGTCCGACACCCTTTAGAAACCTGACATCGGTCTCCAGCATATTCTCCCCTCAGGACAACTCTGGGAATCTTCGATTGCCGTCAAGAACATTTGAGTAATGATACTAATTGAATTGCAGCTTGTATACAGGGTCATTCAGACTAGCCCGACAATGAAGCATCGTCATTAAACCAACACAGCTGGCTATGATCTTCGCATATTGGCGTCAAATACTTCCAGTATTCTCCTCAAATCTCCGAGCATTCTATCTCAGCTGCGAGGCTCTTCTGATCAATGCACATTATCGGACAAGCTCCTAGGGCTTGACGAATGGCTTCTCAGGATGTAATGAAGGCGGAACCGTGAAAACACCTGTGGAGGTAGAAACGTAAATGGATCAAGACACTAAAAATACGCTTGATGATAAAGAAGAGTCAAAGCCAAATGATATTGATGCCATACTGAACATGGCGGAGCATATGAGGAAAGACCGCAGCCCGGAGGAAGCTCTCGCCCTCTACGATTCAGTACTGGAACTTGATCCGGATAATCCACTCGCATACCTTGGCAAGGGGCTCTGCTGGTCTTTGTCTCTACTTGACAATATACCCACAGCGGAAATCTGGGACATAGAACTTGATGAGCAGGAAATGATCGATAACGCGATGGAATTACTCGAGCAGGCCGCGGAGCTTGACCCTGAACTCACCGAAGCGTACAACGCCATGGGCAGACTGTTCGCCATCATCGCGCAGGATGAGGAAGCTGTTGATATGTTTACACAGTCCCTGCAGGTCGATCCAACACAGCTTGATGTTCTGGAAGATCTTAAAGAAATAACAGGTAAACCCGTATGGAAACTTCTTGATAAAGGAATATGGATGGGCGAAGAAGAGGAATAACTCCTGAATCACCGCCACTTGCCGTGCATCACGTAATGCCGTATTCTATATAAAGAAATTAGATTGTAGTATGCTATCTATTGAGATTGAAGGGAGTTCCTTATGATTGTTTTCGCCTGTTTATACCTTCTCATTTCAGGTGTACCGGATGTTTTAGCACCGCAGGATAATCCACTTCCACTATGGAACGATGACATCCTTATATGGGACATGTCTGAAAACAGCACCTGGGCAGGTCCCGGCCTAACCTACTGCACCGGAATCTTCGACCTCCAGGGCAAACAGTACGCTGCATCAATAATTGACAGTACAGGTGCACAGGGAAACGCATTGAAAATATTCAGTTCGGCAGATGGTGGGGATAACTGGATGTTTGAAACTGTAACTACTGGTGGGAGCTGGATAATGACTGATCCAGAAATGGTTCTTTCACCAGAAGCATCTACTGAATACTTATTTGTTTTCTTCACAGGCACTAGTCCTACCATGGTAATACCAGCTGGACTAAGATATATACTTCCGGATTTCACTTTTGATGGCTTTCTCACGCCTAATTGGACTTCTACAGATACACTTTTATCCGTTGAAGCTGTCTGCCACACTGAAACCGGTGAACTCTGGATTTTCGGTGATGACAGTGATCACAATATTTTTGTTACTCACAGTACGGATAACGGAGACAACTGGACAACTGCTGAACTGGTTACAGACGATGCAATACTCCCTTCAGTTACAGTCGGTCCTTCCGGATGGGTCTACCTTACGTACAGAAGATACTCAGACAACAGGATTATGTCCGTATCTTTCGGTGAAACCAGCTATTATGAAACCGAAGTTGCTGACGGAGGAAATACATCGGCTCCAATAATCACTTCAGAAAAGGCCGGAGGCGGAGTTGTTTCAGTTATTTACCACGATCAGAATTACGATATAAGGATGGCGCTTTCAATCGATAATGGCGCTCACTGGACTGTTTCCAGCGCTATTTCCAAGGGTTACTATCCATTCATCGATGTTATGAATTTCAGCAGAAGATGCGCTCTGGCGTTTATAGATTTCACCACCCATAATATCTACTACACTTCCGCGGAAAACCTTGAAGCGCTGCCAACTGTAAGCCCTGCTGCTATATCAGATCAGTCAGTGTTCATGGGTGGTCCGCCCGTAATCAGACACGGGGGGCTGACATCAGGAGTATCCCTTTTCTATATGAGTCCAGGAACAGGAGGACCTGAACCTCAGGATCTCTGGTTCGACAACTCCCTGCACACTCAATCGAATCCTGAACCTGAATTATCAGGAGCGTTATTTTCAATGGGTCCCAATCCGTTCACATCCTGTCTTTCCATCGAATTCAGTTTCACAGAACCAGGTGAATGCGCGCTTGATCTGTACTCCATGGATGGAAGGCTCGTTGAATCCATCTACAGCGGCATAACAAGCAGGGAAATACTGCAAATTGGTGAAGACCTGCCTGCAGGTATCTACAGTGTTGTTCTCCGAACCGGAGATTCAATGACTACAAGAAGGGTTGTGAAGCTTTAGCCCGGATCAAATCAGTGACAGCAGCGGCTGCCGGGCATTTGCCCGGCAGCCGTTTTTCGTGCAGACCTGTCAGGAAATCAATTTCCGTTCTTCGATTCGCATCAATATCCTGCAGCATACTTGATCTGTTTCCGGAAGAAGAAAGCAGGAAATCCAGCATTACAGAAGCTTCTTCTTCAGCAGCTTCTCTGTAATCGAACGGGATTACCTGAACAAGTTCCAGGAACAATTTATTGATCAAGGAACTCAATCCTGCAGGACGGAGGCAGTTGTTCCTTACCCCGACAAGAGCGCCAAGAGGATTGATCACACTGTTGACAAGCCACTTTGCCCATCGGACGATTTCTATATTATCAGTGATTTCGATCGGGATTCCGCAATCCTTGAACAGTGACCTCGCGGAACCACCAGAGGAAACAATCAGACTACCCGGAGCCGTATCAACAAACCGCTGATTCATAAGGTAAAATCCTGCCGTGAGTACAGCAGGCTCGACTCTATTATTCCACGAGTGGCCCCATTCAGCTTCAAGGCTCATACCGTTCGTAAAGCAGATACAGCGGTTTGAAGTGGAACTCTCCGCCAGTGACGCAACATCTTTTAAATCAAAGGCTTTCACTGCTACAACGCAGTATTTTCCGTCTACATCATCCCCGGCTTCGAGTTTATCAACTGCTGCTTCTCCGCTGAACTCCCCGGTGGATTCGAGCCGGATTCTTCCGCGGCCACAACCGGATGGGCCTATCAGCACAACATCCAGAGAGCGTGAAAGAGCAACGGCAAGCCCTGTTCCAACCGCACCGTCACCCCAGATTACTACGCGATCTCTGTTACTTGGCACTTTCCTTATCGGGTTTCTTTTCTTCTTTGGTGAGTTTTTCCTTTACTTCCTCGATTTTTTTCTTGCCTTTTTCCTTTGCCTCTTCAAGCTTTTCCCTTGATTCTTCAAGTTTCACTCTGGATTCATCATACTTCTGTTTGCCCAATGTAGAAACTTCTGCATACTTATCTTTCCCTGTCGCAATAAGCTTTTCAGCTTCTGCACGTACAAGGGAGTAGAATTCCTCACCCTTCTCTCGAAGTTCTTCAGAAGTCTCCTTTACTTTATCTCTTGTTTCCTTACCTCTGGCAGGAGCATAGAGAAGCGCTACGATACCTCCGGTAAGTACACCCGCAATGAATGCCCAGAACTCGCCTTTTCCATTATTAGCCATGCTTTTCTCCTTTCACTTTCCACAGCATTTCTTGTATTTCTTGCCACTGCCGCATGGGCATGGATCGTTCCTTCCCACTTTTGGCTGATTTCTGACAATAGTAACCGGTCTCCCTCCACCCTGAGGTCTTCCCCCTTCACGGGGGCTAACATTTGGCAGAATAGCGGATGGATGCATCGCGTTCCCGCTGATTTCCCGGTTTTCAGGCATGTCACTCCTGACGCTACGCGGCCACAATGTAAGAACCTGCCGCACGACAAGTTTATCTATCCTGTCCAGCAGTTCTTCAAATAACCCGAAAGCTTCCTTTTTGAACTCAACAAGTGGGTCGCGCTGAGCATAGGCTCTCAGCCCTATTCCGGATTTAAGGTGATCGATTCCGTAAAGATGCTCCCGCCACATGGTATCAATTGAACCAAGAACAGCCCGTTTCTCGAGCTCAGAGGAAAGCTCAGGTCCGATCCTTTCCTTCTTCATCCTGTAGTAATCCAATATCCTGTCAGCGGCTATATTCCTGGCTTCCTCAGCCGTATGTTCCCCTGAAGAAAGATCAGACAGATCTATTCTTGTGCCTGAGAGCTCTCCCAGAAGCGTTTGTCCACGTACAAGTTCCCATTCTTCAGGTTCGATTTCATCGGAGATCGATTCAACAAGAATATGCGTCGAAACAGCACCTGCCATATCATCCACTTCTTCTGAAAGATCTTCACCCGTGAGGGCCTGAAGCCTCCTGGCATAGATAACTTCCCGCTGCCGGTTAACTACATCATCATACTCCAGCAGGTGTTTTCTGATTCCAAAGTTGTATTCCTCAACCCTTTTCTGAGCTTTCTGGATAGCCTTTGTCAGCAATGTATGTTCGATGGGCTCCCCCTCGTCATCACTACCGCTTTTCTTCATGAAATCAATGAGCTTTTCGGAGGCAAACAATCTGAACAGGTCATCTTCAAGAGACAGGTAGAACCTGCTTGTTCCCGCGTCCCCCTGGCGTCCACTTCTTCCCCGGAGCTGCCTGTCAATCCTGCGAGATTCGTGCCTGGCTGTGCCTATTACGAAAAGGCCTCCGGGAACAGTTATTCCACCTCTATCCATAATTTCCTTGATATCCTCCGCGAGTTTAATATCCGTACCACGTCCTGCCATATTGGTAGCGATTGTAACAGCGCCTTTCTGCCCTGCCCGGGATATTATCTCAGCTTCATTCTTATGATGCTTTGCGTTGAGAACACTGTGAGGGATTTTCCTGGCCTTCAGCAGCCTTGAGAGCAGCTCCGATATATCAACCGACACGGTTCCCACAAGTATGGGCTGACCCATAGAGTGAAGCCTCTCAATTTCAGCAATAATGGCGTTGAATTTCTCCCGTCTGGTCCGGTAGACCTGATCATTCAGATCCTGCCTTATAACAGGTACATTGGTCGGTATTACGACAACATCCAGATTGTAGATACTCTCAAATTCGTCTGCTTCAGTCTCAGCGGTTCCTGTCATCCCGGAGAGTTTGGAGTACATCCTGAAGTAGTTCTGTATTGTTATTGTCGCAAGTGTCTGGGTTTCGCTTCTGATCTCAACATTCTCTTTAGCCTCAAGAGCCTCATGAAGACCGTCACTGAAACGCCTTCCAGGCATAAGGCGTCCTGTGAACTGATCCACAATTACTACTCTGCCATCCTGCAGAACGTACTCAACATCCTTCTCGTATAACTGGAAGGCCCGCAGGAGCTGGTCGATATTGTGAAGCGCTTCAGCTTTTCTGGAATGATCAACGTATGCGTTCTGTTTGAGCTCGAGTTTTTCCTCCTCGGAGATATCTTTCATCTCGATCTCAGCGATCACGTCCCCGATATCTTCCAGAAGGAAAAAGTCCGGATCCTCCGAAGAAAGCATCTTTCTGCCGCTCTCTGAAAGAGCAACTGATTTTTCCTTCTCATCAAGTGAGAACAGAAGGTCTTCATCAAGTTCGTGAGTTCTTTTTTCACGAAGGAGGACACCTTCCATCCTCTGAATTGACTGGAGTTTGTCCGGGTCCTGAAGGGAACGAGCGAGTTTTTTCTGTTTTGGAGCACCCTTCTTCGCTTTCAGATAAAGCAGAGCTGCTTCTTCAAGATTGCCACTATCCCACAGTTCATCAGCCTCGGCTGCTATTCTGTTAACTAGAAGTATCTGCTTTCTGACAAGCTGATGAACATCGTTCCGATATTCCTTGTAACGGTTCTGAGACCTTGCAACAGGACCGCTGATAATA
>DAOWJX010000253.1 GCA_030640155.1 Candidatus Aegiribacteria sp.
GGCAACAGCAACAAACAGATGAAGCAAATTCTTCATAGTAACCTCCAAAAAGTTAATGGACTATCACAAGAATACTTACTAAATATCCCGGATGAAAGATATAAGATTATATGATTGTAGTCAAACATATATTCATTGTGTCATTCCAATTCGGAAATAGATCTGATCTTTCCCATGTGCTGTTGTCGAGAGCAAGGCTATCGCCTGTTGCAGTAATAGTAAGATCCTGGATTTCCCTGTGAACGTTGAATAATCTTCGCCTTCACACCAACGCTTGAAACGGATACCGATCCATTCCCCCGCAGAAATCCAGATCGCTGATGGCTAATCCTGCTCAGAGGTTTGACTCAACCCGATCAGCTCCTGTATTTTAGTATATAGTGTGATGAAGTGCTGGAAGAGCTGACTGGAAGAAAACGGGAGATATTAAAACCTTTTCGGTAGCGATGTTACAGGTGAAACAAGTACCCTTTCTGTCAGGAGTATTGTATGGCGGGCATTGACAAACTTTTTAGTATTCTAATAGCAAAACACGGGTCCGATCTCCACATCTCCCCGGAGAATTCTCCACTTCTTAGGATATCTGGTGACTTATTTCCGATTGGGGATAAGAAGGTAACTTCCGGCCAGAGTAAAACGATGCTTTATGAGATAATGACTGATTCACAGAAAGAAGAATTCGAAGCAATTCATGATATCGATTTTGCCTATGAGGTTCCTTCTCTGGAGGCCAGGTTTCGAGCGAATATTTTTCTTGGCCGTTACGGTATCAGTGGTGCCTTCCGCCTGATTCCAAACAAGATATTAACAGTGGAGGAACTAGGGCTTCCCCCCGTTGTTTTGGATTTCACTCAATATTCGAAGGGTTTGGTTCTGGTGACCGGACCGACTGGAAGTGGAAAATCAACCACTCTGGCCGCCATGATAGATCATATTAATAGAACCCGGAAGGCGCATATTATCACGATTGAGGACCCGATCGAATTTGTTCATGTCAGCAAGGGATGCCTGGTTAACCAAAGGGAAGTAGGTAATCACACCCAATCCTTCAAGGCTGCATTAAGAGCCTCCCTTCGAGAGGATCCTGACATTATCCTGGTGGGTGAGATGCGTGATCTTGAAACGATCGAATTGGCAATAACAGCCGCTGAAACCGGCCATCTTGTGTTTGGGACCCTTCATACGAGCAGTGCTGCAAAAACGGTCGATCGCATCATCAACGTCTTTCCCTCCAATCAGCAGGCGCAGATCCGAACGATGTTGGCTGAATCTATACTGGGAGTAATAGCCCAGCAGCTTCTCAGAACCCTTGATGGAAAACGGTGCGCCGCTTTAGAGATATTATTCGTTACCGCAGCAGTGTCCAACCTGATCAGGGAAGGAAAGACGTTCCAGATTCCATCGGTTATCCAGACGGGAAAAGCTAAAGGGATGCAACTTATGGATCAGTCCCTTCTGAATCTTGTGGAGGCCAGGAAAATCTCGATAGAGGAGGCCAACAAATACGCTGTCGATAAAAGTCTTTTCTCACTATTTGAAGAAGGGATAACGTATCGATGAATAATGAAAAAATCGACAAGAAAAAGAAGGAGATTCTCTTCACCCTTACCAACGGTACAGAGATTCAGGGTGAGATCTATCTCTGGATGTACTCCTCTAATCGAACGGGAGCACAACGGTTCGACGAACTCCTGAATGAGGGAAACCAGTTCATCCCCGTCAGAACGGCTGATGGCTTTGTACTTTTAAACAGTACTCATATTATGCTTGCTCAGGCAAAGATGGAGAAGAACAGCCATGACCTCAAGATGATAGGCGAGAAATACAGGGTGCATATTACTACCCTGCTTCATGAGAACCTAGAAGTAGACCTTTTTATCAGTCTTCCTGAAGGCTCCCGACGTGTCAAAGACTACCTGAATCAACCGCTCCGGTTTTTTACCTTCTTTCTTCCTGATGAGCACATCCTCTGCATCAATCGGGAATTTATACTCTCTATTCGAGATTGATTTGTGCTATTTTCTCCAGAGGAAAAAAATATTGATGAAATTTGGCTCAAAGGGATACCGGTGCAGGAAGATGTCGTTCATAGTGTTCATAAACCCGTCGTGGCTTTGACAGGAAAGGATTACCCTCGGTATACTTGCCTCAGACCGGGAAACACCACTGTATAGGAAGTGCTGGAGCAATATAGGGCTGCATTACCAATGGTGTGAAATCCAGTTTCCGAACCAAGTCCGGGAACCTCATGCTTGAAGTTAAACACGGTTTCAAATCGCTGAAGTGTGATCGGTGAAGGGGCTTCGGAGGAGGCAGGTAAGACCGAAGAAGAGAATATCCACAAAACCACACACGGGTTTTCGATAGATACGCCTGGGTAAAAAGAAGCAGCCTTCCAAAAAGAAGCAGAGAAGAAGGAAGCCGTTTATCTGAAGGATTCATCATGCTACCGATAGAAAAATATAGACCCCGGATACTGATCCTTGTTCTCAGCGGGATCTCACTGCTGGCAAGACTGCTATTTCTTGGCGGTAAAAGCCTCTGGATAGACGAATGTCTGGCATGGGGTGCGGTTCGCATGAGCTGGATGGACTTACCCTCAATAGTGGCTACCGGCACACCTCATCCGCCTCTGGCCTTCATTATCATGAAGCTATCTTCACTGTTTGCTGGAGATAGTGAGTTTGGCCTGAGACTGCTTGTTGCTGTTGCGGTTGCTTCCGCTGTTATACCCGTTTTCAGGCTGGCCTCGAGGAGAACAACTGTCCGAGGTGGGTTCTGGACCGGAATGGTCTGGGCAGTTTGTCCTTTTGCTGTTTCCCTGGGGCAGGAAGCATGGGTATATGGTATCAATGCAGCGATCTCTCTGTGGTTTGTCGATATTGCGGACCTGGCCTGGAGGGGATCGAGAAAAGGGTTTGTCGGCAGCCTTGTTCTTGGAGCCGCAGGAATCTTCACTCAGCATATCTTTGTTCTGAGCATTGCTGTCAGCGGTGTTCTTTACTTCACAATTGATCCACGGGAAAGGATTTCGTTGAAGAGATTCATCATCGTGCCCGCTGCGCTTGCTCTGCTGTATGCTCCAGTTTTTCTATTTTTCTCCGCTCAGTTCGCTGAGAGGACAGTCAGGATGGCAACTTCTGGATTCGAAAACGGTTTCAGCAGACTCTTTAGTTCTCAACCATTTTCTCAGTTCTTCAGAATACTCGGAGGCGGTCTGCTTCCGGAGATTTCCCGAAACCTGCTCGATCGGCCGAGGATGCTGCTGGTATACATGGTCAATGCTGCTGTTATCCTTTTCCTGGCAATCTGGCCCTTCTTCACCCGAATGATGAAACCTGTGGAAAGGAAGTACCTCTGGCTTGCTCTGCTGATTCCTTTCGGTCTTTATCTGAACGACGAGCCTACTATCCGACAGTTGTCTGTTCTGTGGATCCCCTTTTCCCTCACCTCCGCGATTGTTTTTACGAAATACCGCTGGCTCGGTTTTGCCGTTTCATCTCTTTGTCTGCTGGCTCTGGTTCCTTACTACGGAATGAAGGCGTTTCCCTATCATAGAAGTGACTGGCGGACTGCAGTGACAACAGTGGAATCCCTTTCCCAACCGGGGGATCTTGTGGTAGTATTCGGTGGTAAATCAACATCACTGGCCTGGGAATACTACTCAAATTCAGATATTGAGTGCTTGACTCCGGCTGGAGATGATCCCTTCGCGGGGGACAGGGGAAGGAAGTATGTGAATCCGGAATTTCTGCTGGACAGTATTCTTACCAGTGGGAGCAATCGGGATGTGTGGGTCATCCTTGATTGCTGGGATATTCCTTCGATACACAGCATAAAAGGACGGCATGAAATGGATTTCTTTCTTCCTGTCAGCGAGCGAATGGAAGTGGCTCTGCTGAAAAGTGACCCATGAGATCAGCAGAACGTAACAAAATCTACCAAATAGAGATGGACGATACTGATGTGACTTTTCAGGGATTCACCACCTCGGACGCATACGGACTTGTGAATTATGAGCTTCTTGAGGACTGTGATCTGTAGTGATCCTCTGGATCGAAAAGGAGAGGTAGCGAGATGAAAATCGCGGTTCTCGGGGCCGGGCTGGCAGGTCTCAGCGCTGCTGAAGAGTTGACACGACGTGGGCATGAGGTTGTTGTCATCGAAAAGGAACCCCATCCCGGGGGACTGGCAGCAACCATAAAACGGAGCGGGTTCGAATACGATCTGGGACCTCACCGGTTTCACACATCCAACAGTGAGATACTGGATTTCGTGCGGGGACTTCCAGGGATCGACCTTCAGGAGCTGAAAAGAGTCAGCCGGATCAGACTTCTTGACAGGTACTTTGACTACCCTCTGGCCCTCAGCAATGTGCTTTCCACGATGCCCCTGCACCGTGGGGTCGGTATGATGCTGAGTTTTCTCGCTGAAAAAGTCAGGGGTTTCTATGCTCCAAGGGAGCAGCAAAGTTTTGAAGGATGGGTTCTCAGCAGGTTCGGAAGAGGACTCTTCGAGCTTTATCTGGCTCCGTATAACAAAAAACTCTGGGGTATTGAACCCTCACGGCTCAGCGCTGACTGGGCCAGTCAGCGAATAACTGTGCCAAGCCTTGTCGGTCTGATAAGAGAGACTGTTTTTCCCTCGAAGGAAACCGTAAGAAGCCTTATAAGCACATTTCGCTATCCAAGGGGAGGAATCGGCGAGATCAGCAGGGCGCTTGCATCTGGCATAACCGGAATGGGAGGCAGCTTGCTCTACTCCAAGGAACCGCTTGGCCTTGAGAAAAATGGGAATGGATGGCGTATTGCCCTTCCGGACGGTCACATGGAGTGCAGCAAGATTATCAATACCATACCGGTTAACCGCTATACCAGACTCCTCGGGGATCTTCTTCCTGAGGATGTTCACCGCTCGGCCTCAAGACTCAAATTCAGAGCTCTCGTATTTCTGACGGTTCTTCTTGACGGGAATATTGAGCCGTCGGATCACTGGATATACACATCCGAGGACCGGTACCTGTTCAACAGGCTTTCCATCTCAAGGAATTTCGATCCGAATGTGCCTTCACAGGTTGTATTTGAGTACAGCTGTCAGGCGGGTGATGAAGTCTGGAACATGCCCAAGGATGAACTCCTGAGATCCACTATACCCGGAGCGGAGCACCTTGGCCTTTTTTCTTCAGACAAGGTGCGCGGTGTGGACATCTGCCGTCGTTCACACGCCTATCCAATCTACAATCTTGATTACGCAGAGAATGTTGCAAGAGTTCTCAATGCCCTTGAGGATATTCCTGACAGTGTTACATGTGGACGGCAGGGAATGTTCAGGTACAACAATATGGATCATTCAATAGAGATGGGTAAATTCGCCGCACTTGAAGTTCTTGGTGAGGCTTCGGTGAAAACACACTTCAACTGGAACGAGAACACCTGGGCAGACGGCTGATCTGAGAAAAACAGGTTCAATCCCGCTGATAATGATTAAGGCACTGTTCACTTTTAGTCTTCGATCGGGAGGTGAAAGGGAATCGCTCCTCTGCCTCAAGAGCGGGGAGGAATTCTTCAACCCTATTAATAGTATGATGAATTGATGATGCTGTATACATCGAAGAGATTGAGTCATTTCGTTGAATGATCGGGTTCATGCAGAAACACCGCATCTTGACATTGCATAAGTAAAATTCTACAATCTATTTGGGTATAATTCCATTGAGATGAGGTGCACTGTGAAACCATTTCTTGCTGTTATTCTGATCATTTCACTGTCTTCCACAATGGCTGATCAACCTTGTATGCTGAATAGCCATCAATCCGAGGGAAACGGTCCGATCGCAGGTAATTATCTGGTGTATTCGCAACCTTACGATTTAAGTTATGCAGGTTACGCTGTTATGATTTATGGTGATGACGGAGGATGGGTCTGTGATGATTTCGTGCTCGATGACAATTACTATGTTGATGAGATCTATATATGGATGATGTGGACAACTGAACAGGCCTCGATGATGAACCTTGTCATTTCCGAGGATGATATCGGTGATTGGGACCCCAATACCAACATCGATGTATGGTCCGAGACCGTTCCCTGCACCAACACATTCACCGGTGACAACAACTGGGGCTTCGATATCTATGAGACCCACTGCATCATCAGCGCGGATGCTTACCCTGAGCTTACGGCTGGCGTTCACTACTACTTTGAAGTACAGGCCGATATTGGAGTCAATTACGCCATGCTTTTCAGCGACAACCTTGTTGGTGACTACTGCTGGTTTGATTATAACGGGTCAGGTTCATACACCAGGTCGGATATCGTATTTGGAGCAGGCATGGATATGTTCTTCGATTTCTGGGGAGAGCCTGTCAGTGCCCTGGAATCCGCAACCTGGAGTAGTATAAAGACCCTCTTCTAGGAGCTTGTCCGATAATGTGCATTGAGCAGAAGAGCTTCGCAGCTGAGATAGAATGCTCTGAGATTTGAGGAGAATACTGGAAGTATTTGACGCCAATATGCGAAGATCATAGCCAGCTGTGCGGGTTTTATGCCGATGCTTCATTGTTGGACATGCTCCTGGAACTCTGTCAGCTATTTTATCACCACGAAACGCTGTATCGCCGTGAAGTCTCCAGAGATCATCCTGCAGAAATAGATCCCAGGAGAGAAATCCCCAAGCAGAACATCGTGATCCCCCTGAGAGTACTCATCTCCATGAATCTCACTGACGAGTCGGCCTGACAGGTCGAAGACGGAAATTTCGACAGAGGCGGGCTCGGGCAGGCTGAACCTTGCGACAGGAGCTGAAGCAGGATTTGGTAAGAAGGGTAGAAGCGCCAGGATAGCAGGATACTCACCATCCCCGATTTCCGTTAGATCCCAGCTGATCGTGACATCGTTGAGCGTGGGAGTAGCATCAGGGTTGGATGTTTCGAGTATTGCCATGTACTGCACGTATCTGTCACCATCATTCAGTATACTTTCCAGCAGACATGGTGAGGTCAGTGTGTCTGACCAGGCTCCCATGTTGTTGGAATCGTCTGATGCTCTGACCTGGAATGAAACAGAGGTTCCCGGAGGAGTTTGTGAATTCCAATCGAGATAATCCCAGTAGGGATCCCCCTGAGCATTAAGAATACTTGATTCAAGTGAACCTCCAGATGGATATGTATCAGGCTTCCACCAGGTGATGCCGTTGTACCAAGCAGCACCGAGTATATCCATATTGCCATCACCGTCTATATCTTCCGAGTATACGGACCAGGCCCAACTGAAATCACCATCAACGGTATGCTCAGTCCAGGATGTACCCAGGCCATTCATATTCTCCCACCAGGTGATGTCGTTGTCTGTCCATGCAGCACCGAGTACGTCCATATCACCGTCACCATCTAAGTCTTCCGAGTATACGGAATGCGTGCCTTTAAACCCCCCAAAGATGATATGTTCTACCCAGGATGTACCCGAGCCGTTGATATTCTCCCACCAGGTTATATCCCAGTCTATAAAAGAAGCACCAAGCACATCCATATCTCCGTCGCCGTCTATGTCCTCCGAGTAAACGGACGCAGCTCCACAGAAGTTTACATCAACTGTATGCTCGATCCAGGATGTGCCTGAGCCATTGGCATTTTCCCACCAGGTGATATCATCGGCTTTTTCAGCAGCACCGAGTACGTCCATGTCGCCGTCGCTGTCTATGTCCTCTGAGTATATGGAAGTGGCACCATCGAAGTCCCCAGAAATATTATGCTCGATCCAGGATGTACCAGAACCATCGATATTCTCCCACCACGTGATGTCGTCGTCGTAGTAAGCAGCACCGAGGATGTCCATGTCACCGTCGCCGTCTATGTCCTCCGAATATACTGACCTGGCGCCATTAAAATATCCGTCTACGGTATGCTCCGTCCAGTAGATTCCAGGACTTGTATCCGAGTTCTCCCACCAGGTGATGGTGCTGGCAACATTGGCAGCTCCGAGAACATCCATGTAGCCGTCACCGTTGATATCCGCAGAATAAACTGATCTGGCGCCATCGAAATCCCCGTCTATAATATGCTCCGTCCAGCTGGTACCCGAGCCGTCTGTATTCTCCCACCAGGTAATGTTGTAGTCCCCGGCACCGAGTACGTCCATATCTCCATCGCTATCTATATCCTCCGAGTATACACTCCCACCCCAGAAGTCCTCATCAATGGTTTGCTCAGCGGGGAAGTGGAGCATAATATCCCCGGGAATGCTCCAATTTATACTGATAGCAATATAAAACCGGTTAGACCACTCACTAACCGGACCCGAGAGTCCTTGACCCCCGGACCAATCCGTCTGAATTGCAGAATCAGCATATGTAACGATGAAGGATCCGAAGATCAGAAAAAGCAGAATTATTCTATACATGGGATACCTCCTAGATATTCTAGAATCACAATAAGCTGGCATGATGTCAAGTTGTTCGGGTTAACTGTATCCCCGTACTCCGATGGGATTTCTTCGGAGAATCTTCGATTACCCTTCGAATCGTCATACGACTCGCTCAGGGTAAACTCACTTTACTTTCTTAAAAATTATGCAAGTGTTGCAAGTGACATCCGGCCCCAGAGAGGAACATTACAGAGCTACTGAACCCTGGTGCCACAATCATATATTGACATCAATTTAGCGTATCTCTAGAATTAATTTGGGTTTATCTTCAATATAAGGAGGTGCGCAATGAAGAAACTCGTTCTTGTATTACTATTCTTATCCACAACTTCTATCCTGGCTGATCAACCTCTTATTCTGAGTCCCCGTCATATTCAGGGAACCGGTCCGAATGAGATTGTCATGACTGACGGTGTAGTCTATTCACAACCATACAGTTGGGAACTGTTAGATAATGCTGTAACAATAATGTTTGACCGCTGGTTCTGTGACGATTTCGAGCTCGATAACGATTACTATATCACAGACATTTATGTCTGGACCATCTGGATGGGTGAACAGGCTTCAGTAATGAACCTGGTTATCTCTGAGGATGACATAAATGATTCAGACCCTAACACAAACATAGATGTATGGTCTGAGAGTGTACCGTGCATACATACCTTCACAGGTGACAGCAACTGGGGTTTCGATATCTACGAAACACACTGCGTCATCGATACAGACATTTATCCCGAACTGAACGCCAACATTCACTATTACCTGGAAATCCAAGCGGGAACAATTGACTACACGGGAATCCTTTTCAGTTGGTACTGTGTTGAGGATTGTGCATGGTGGGATGACGGCAGTGGTGTTTGGGTCAGTATGGATACATGGTGGACGGAATCCGACGGGTTCTTTGTATTGGAGGGAGAGCTTGTGTATGCTCTTGAACCTGAAACCTGGGGCAGCATCAAGACCCTCTTCTAGAGATTTTCATCATTACGAATTAATAAGTGCCTGACACTAATCTGAGAAAGAATAATAGCCTTTCTTTCTAAAAGTTCGATCTTTTTCCTTACATGGCTCAGAAATGCTACAGAGCTAATGAACTCTGGTGCCACAATCATATCTTGACATCGATTAAGCAGATATCTAGAATTAATTTGGGCTTATCTTCAATATAAGGAGGTGTTCAATGAAGAAACTCCTCTTTTCTTTGGTCTTCCTAATTCATAGCTTCTATTTTGGCTGATCAGTCTCTTATTCTGAGTCCCCGTCACACCCAGGGAACCGGTCCGATTGAAATTGATGGGTTGGTTTATTCGCAGACTTACGTTTATTCAAATCTCCTTAGCAGTATCAGCAATTGGAGCGGTTTTAACCGCTGGTTCTGCGATGACTTCGAGCTTGATAGCGA
>DAOWJX010000081.1 GCA_030640155.1 Candidatus Aegiribacteria sp.
ACAATCTCCGTAGTGTACATGACACTGTCATGCATGAAAATGATCTCGATTGTTTTACCTGAGGGTGTATCCGTGGAAAATGTATTGAAGTAGTTCTCTTCCGTTGCCGGGCGGCCTTCTATAGCAACCAGTAGATCACCCTGCTCAGGATACGGAGGATGGGGGAAATCATCGGGATCAATTTCCAGAAAGGGTGCATAGGAAGTTACTGAAGCAAGTCTTATGAAACTCCACATATCACCTATATGAGTGATCTTGTAAATCTTGGTGTATTCCCGTGCAAGATGAAGACCGCAGAATCCCGTGGCCATAACCATGATAACGACAGTGAATATCAGAATAAGCCGCTTGATCAATTCATCTCCTGCGATCCAATGAAGAACAGAAATCCATCCGTTACTATAAGATAAGATATTTCCAATAAGAACATATACTCACGAGCAATATTGTCAATAAAACAGTATATATATTTACATTATTTACTTAAATATTGTAATATAATATAATATGAATTCAGAAAATAAAATATAATATATCAATGTATAGAATGAGTGTAACCGTTTCAGGTAAACTTATTAAGGATTCATCAAAGAGGGTGATATGGCTGTTATCCGGCCAGTTTTTTCATCATTCTTCTGCTCAGCGGGATAACCGCTATACACAGTAGGATACCAACTCCAAGAGCAACTGCAAGCTTGAAACATACCTTGGAGAAATCAGCGCCTTCAAGTGTAATGCTGTAAAGGGGGTCGATGAACCAGTAAGTAGGGAAGATCTTTGCTATCCATTGGGGCAAGCCGGCGAAGAGATAAAACAGAATCGGACCCGCAAGGAGTATGTTAAGGCTTTTCACAAGTGTGTAGAGGGTCTTCGCGTTACCTGCCACTGTGCCGTAAATAAGCCCGATGGCGTTGCAGACAATTGTACCCGCGACAATTGTGGCCAGCAGTGCAAGTGGCTGCCCTGAAAGGGCTCCGTTGAGCGCCAGAGTGATGAAGCACATGGCTATTGTCATAGCAAAACCGAGCAGGGCTTTTGAGATGAGAACATCTGACAAACTTACCGGGGTTACAAGAAGAGCTCTCAATGTGCCGTGCTCCTTCTCCTCCACAAGCATGAATGCCGGAACGAAGATTCCCGTAATGATAAGAACTATAAGGACTATTGCCGGTATCAGTTTACGTGAAATGGGTATTGCTTCATCCCTGTTTCTTGTTCGGAGAATAACTTCAACAGGAGTCTCCCTGTCTTCCATTTCCCTGAGAATGTCCAATACATGCAGACTAATGACAATGCGGTTTGAAGCAAGGCTTCCACCTGAGAAAAAGAAAGCCAGTTCTGGTTTCAGGCCATCCCTTACCGCTTCATCAAAACCATCTTCGATTACCAGGCCAAGGTCAGCATTGTTGTTCTCTATATACTCTTTGAGTTCTTCGGGGCTCCCGGCTCGGGAAAGTCTGATACCTTCTGCTCTTTCAAGGGTCAATGCAATTTCGGATTCCCCTGAATCCTGAATGCATATCCGTGGTTCAGGATCAAACAGAGCGACGAAAACAACCTGCAGCAGGAAAGTGATAACAAAGGGCATTATCAGAAGCCATAGAATGACCGGAGATCGGAATCCGAGCCTGAGATCACCTGAAATAAGGCTCCAGACCCGCGATAGGCTCATAGCGATTCCACCCTGCGCCTGAGAAGAAAGAAGGCAGATCCGAGAAGGAATATATCCCATAGAAGGGTTGTCATGATGTGCGGTGCCGCGAAACTCCAGCCCATGCCGTCTCCCAGTACACCGGACATTGCTTCAACAAGGCCATATGAGGGAAGCAGCCTGATAATGACTGATGGTTTACCCGGGAACATGATGGAAAGAGCTGGAATCATAAGGGGAATAATAAAGATCATACCCCAGAAGAGAGTACCCATGAAATCCCTGCCGCTGATTCCGGACAGCATACCCACGGCTGAGGCCATACCTGCTCCAAGAAGGATGAGAAGTGATACCAGCAGCCAGTCAAAAGAGAAACCGCCCGTTGCCAGAAGAAAGAGAAAAGCCTGACTCACTGCGAGAATTGTTCCAGTAACGCACTTGGCCACAAGGAAATCTCCCGTTCGTGCGGGAGTAACCAGTAATGCCGTCACAGTTCTGTGTTCAATTTCCACTGCAACAAGACCTGCCAGTGCAAGGGCCTCAATAAGAAGTATCATAATGATCAGTATTGGTCTTATCCTGTCGCGGAGAGAAACCTGTCTGCCTGCCATGTCTTCGCCGAGAATGCTTGACTGCACGTCGGGAAGGGTTACAGGCAGTGTACTAAGAGGATTCCTTCCCGCAAATAGAGCCTGAGCAGCATACGCGATTTCCCTGACACCGCTTGAAAGGGCCTGTCTCATCTCCTGTGGGACTGATTCGGATACGTATACCGAAACAGTTCCTCCGGAACCTGATAAAAGGGATTCGGCGAAATCAACAGGCAATCCGATCCCCATTGAGATCTTCCCAGAACCATTGAAAACCGCATCCGCAAGTTGATCTTCATCGGCAAAGCCTATTATCTCAAGCCCCTGGAATTCGCCTGCTTCGGAGTCAATCAGCAGTGAGAAGGATTCGGCAAGATATGAAGGATAGATTCCCAATGTGATAGTCTCGTTCAGGGTTTCAGGAAGTACAAGGAAAAGAACGATCATGAATATCAGGGATATTGGTGTAAGGATCATCCATAGACGGTCGCGGGAGAATTCCCGAAGATCCTTGAGGATAATGGCCACTGTAACGACCAGCCTGGATGATGAAGCGTTCACACGTCGAGTCCCCTGCCGGTGATCTATATGAAAATATCCTCAAGAGTTGCCTCTTCCGTATGTAT
>DAOWJX010000319.1 GCA_030640155.1 Candidatus Aegiribacteria sp.
ATCAATCAGTAGTATGTCAGGCTTGCAGGCTCCGGAAATGCTGTCCGGAATTCTTTCTATAAGAGCACCTGCTGTTGCTTCCTCGTTTAAAGCGGGAAGCGCAATGAGAATTCGAATATCATTCATCGTAACGTAAAGATATCCCATGATCCGTGTTTAGGACAGCCCCTTGTCGAACAGCCTTCTTTTTATTCTCTTTAAGCAATGATCACTATCATGTATTCAGTAGTATTCCTTGTAATGACTGCAATCTCAATCAGCGGATGGGGTGCCTTATCCCTTCCTCAGTCTCAGGCGTGGGACAGAAAATTCGGAGCAGGCAGTCTTACTCTGTTTTTTCTGATATCCGCTGCAGGATGGTCCGGATTGATAGTCCCTGGAGTTCTCTGGGGAATTCTTGTTGCCGGAGTCATTCTCTGGATTCGACCGGGAAGGCTCAGCCTTCCGATCGCTGGCGGGCTGGTTGCTGTATTCGGATTAATCATCCTTCCTCTCACATTTCTTCCGCCGGTTTCAAGGGACGCGATGATTCATCATCTGTATCAGGCCCGGCTCTGGCTTGAAGCAGGAAGGATCGTCAGACCGGAATGGTCTTCTTTTTTCAGCTATCCCTATCTGGTTGAATCGTTCTATACACTTGCAGGGGGGACGTTCGGTTTCAGAGTTGCAAGAGTCATCAGTTTTCTTGGATTCCTTGCCACCGGCTCTGTACTTGCCGGTTACTTTCTTCGAAAAAACAGGATTCGGTCAGCTGTTCTCTCTCTGATTGTTCTTTTAAGTATTCCCGAACTGTTCAGGAATGCGTCATGGAGTTATTCCGATTCTTTTCTGGTGTTCTTTTCTTTACTCGCTTATATGGAACTGATCAGGAAAGATGGCAATCCGCTGCTGGCTGTGGTGTGGGCCGGGGGTGCGAGCTGCTGTAAATACAATGGAATAATCGTTCTTGTATCTGTCTGCATACTCCTCCCTTTCTTCTTCAGAAACATGTCAGCAAAGGTGATCATAGCCTCAGTCTGCGCTGCCTGCTTTACTGCAGCCTGGTGGGCAGTTCCGAATATCCTGCAGTGGGGCAATCCGGTATACCCGCTTTTCAGGAGTATCTTCGGTCCGGATCTGCAGGTCAGCCTCAGAGGATCTGATTATCTGGCCGGGAGTACTGTCAGCACTTCTATCAAAGGGATTCTTGATTACATTCTTCTTCCTGTACGGATCTCCCTTCATGGGGAATGGGATAATCCAGCTCTCTTTGACGGCGCAAGCGGTCCTCTTCTGCTCGGCGGCGCCATTCTCGCGATTCCTCTTGCAAGAAGCAGAAGAAGGAAATTCGCACTCCCATTTCTTTACCTCCTCAGCACTCTTGCTTTCAGCGGTACAACAATACGGGTCCGCTATCTGCTTCCCGGACTTGTCATGCTCTCGGTTCCGGCAACTGAAGCCTTAAGCGCTTTGCTCTCCAGCCGCAAAAGGATAATCAGAGCGGTATCCATCGTTCTGATCGCGGTATGTGTAATCTGGTCTGCAAACAGAGTTCTTGATCTGTACGCACTCGAGAAACCATGGGAATTGCAGGATGATGAAACCTATCTTCTGGAAAATGCCCCCTATTACAGTTTCTATCAGAAATGCGACAGATACATTTCCCGGAGCGATACCACACTGATGGTCAATATGGGGCGCCCATTCTATTTTCCCGGTTTTGCGATTTTCGATCAGCAAAGAGTACCGTTGGAGCTGCTGGAGATGTTCTGGGCCGGAATGGGTTCTCAGGAAGTTGAAACACTGCTCAGGGAGAAGGGGATCAGTCATATCGTAATGGATATGTTTTTTACTTCAATTAACCTTACTCCTGAACTCAGCGCCCGCGAACAGAAGGAGTGGAGAGAATTTGTTTCCCTCAGGTTGTACCCTTTGTTGACTGTTGATCGATATGTGCTTTACTGTTTTGTGTCAGAAACAGAATGAGGATCTGCTTTTACGTTAAAGAATCAAGAACATGCTGAAGAAGGGTTTTTTCATCACTGATATTATTGATGTTCATTGGCAGCGCTGAAAGAGCGTCGATGTATGCCCTTATAATCGTTGCTTTTGTTATTCTCTGTGATCTGTGTTCGTTATCACGGTTTTGAGTTATGGTGCGCGCAATTCGGGTCAGCAGCTCCTCCTGGTCGGGCCTGACCGGAACAGTCAGCCTGACTGAAGGGGCTGAATGCTCCTGTATGTCTGATATATTTGAAATGAAATTCGTTGTTTTCTTCACTTTCATACAAACCTCCGAACCGGAAGATATTCCATTTGACATTACGAGTCAAGCTAAGTATGAACTTCCATAGTTCCATAGTTATGAAGTTAGGGTATTGACGCAGGGATTAAAAGATGGTAAAGTTCTGATAGTTAAAAATTGCAGGGACTTGCAGGGATTAGACAGATGAGTAATATTAAATTTGCGGATATTCATAACGTAGAGGAAAGATTAGATCAGTTGAAGTATTATATTAAACAGGCGGACAGCTACCTGAGGAAGGGAAGATAATGTTCATCTTCGGAAAATCAGGCGGGGGAACTGTTGGTCTTGATATCGGCAGCCATTCGATTAAAGTAGTACAATTGACAGGATCAAGCAAATCTGTAACCCTGTCGAGTTATGCTGTCCAGGAACTATCTCCTGGTACGATTGTCGATGGCGAGGTCGTAAACCGTGAACATCTGATAGATACCGTTCACGATGTCGTACGACAGGCAGGTATTAAAACCAGTAGCAGAAATATCCATAGCGCGGTATCCGGAAGAAGTGTAATAGTCCGAAGGATACCGATGGAAAAGATGTCAGAGCAGGAAGCCCGGCAGGCTATCCAGTGGGAAGCTGAACAGCATATCCCATTCAGGATCGATGAAGTCAGCCTTGATTTCAAGATAATCAATCCTGAGATCTCTCCCGGACAGATGGAGGTGCTTCTGGTTGCGGCCAAGAAAGAAGTAGTTGACCTTCATCGGGGCATATTGCAGGGCGCCGGACTGAGACCATCAACAATAGAACTCGAACAGTTTTCTCTGCAGAGGGTCTACCAACATGCCTACAGGCCAACCGGTGATGAGTGTGTCACAATCCTGAACATCGGTGCCGAAGTTACAAACATGGTTGTCGTTCGTGAGGGTCTTCCCAGTTTCAACCGCGATCTTTCAATAGGTGGATCGAGATTTGTTGAGGCGTTACAGAGATCACTTGGTCTTGAATACGACGTTGCTCTGGGTGTTCTCAAGGGCAATGTACCGGATGGGGTTTCTTCAGAAGAAGTGCATACCGCGATCGGAAGGGTTATTGAGGAACTGTCTACAAGTATCAGAAGATCCTTCATTACATATCAGGCTTCGGGTGAGAATACCAGAATAGATAAAATGTACATCAGTGGTGGATGCTCACTAATGCCGGGGCTCGCGACAATACTCAGTGAGCAGCACGGACTTCCTGTTGAGCACTTCCAGCCGTTCAGGAATATTACGGTTCCCGAAACTGTCATCAGTGATGATAACCTGGATTCCATGGGCGCGGTGCTCGCAGTATGCATCGGACTTGCACTGCGGGGATATGTAACCAGCATGGTTGACATCAATATACTTGAACAGCCTGAAGGCAAGAGAAAAGCCGCTGGAACCCCTTCAGTTGCAGAACCATCTTCCATACTGACGATTCTGTGTATTATTCCATATCTGGGTCTTATTGCCGGTGGAGTGATGGCATATATGGATTACCAGGATCTGAAGACTCAGGAAACGGAACTGTATCAGGAAATTGATCAGGTCACAGAACAGATATCTCAGCTGGGTTTACAGCTTGATCAGCAGATCGAAGCCGATCGACTTAGAAGTCTGGTTGATAGAAAACATCAGCAGATACTTGATCTGTCCCTGAATCAGAAGTATACGGTTTACATAGTTGAATACCTGTGCCAGGCAATCTATCCCGAAACGATCACTCCGGGCACTGAGAGTGAAAAGGGTATTTATATTACAAGCCTGATCCTTGGTCCCCGGGAAATCAGTATCTCCGGTGTATCCAAAACATGGGGAAATATTATTGAATTTCAGCGTAATGTTGTTGAAATAATGCCGGATGGCCATACACCACTATTCACACTTGAAGATTATGGACAGACTTATACGCTTGCTTCAGAGGCGAATAGAACTGGAAGCAGAAGATATAATTTTGAGATGACGATTGGAGTAAATCCTTTAGCACTATCATCTCTGGTTGGTGAATTTGCTGGAACTTCAAGAGATTTAACCAGTATTTTTACGGACACGGATGTCGAGGAAGAAGCAGAGGATCATCCCGGAAATACAGGGGAGGAATTATGAGGAAACAGATAATAACTGCATCGGGTTTACTGCTCGCTATTGCGGTTGCCGGTTGTAATCCTGTCGGTATGGAGGATACAAGAGTATGGGTGACAGGCACTATCTATGTTGATTCGTTATTCACTCAGCCTGCCGAGGGTATTGGTGTGATGACTATTGGAACTCAGGAAACCTATGTTGCAATAACTGATGTTCTGGGCGAGTTTGTAATAGAAATTCAGTTATACAATGAAGTGGAAGAAGGATCCTCCGGAGGAAAATCAGCAAATGATGCTACTCCAGGAAGTGTCTCATTCAGTGTCAAAGCGATCGATGGAGACAGGGAATACGCATACGGTGGCGGCGAGATCTTTACCGTTTTCGGTGGTGATACACTGTCACTGTATACCATTGATCTGACAGATTTCGAAGAAGGAACTGGTTCGTAAGAATGACTGTTTACAATAAAGGGAGACAGGTAAGGAGGGCGAAATGAATAGATACCTTCGAGACCCAAGGTTTTATATTTTAATACTTGGTGTTATTCTGATTGTAGCTCTGATCTACCTTTACCCTCGATCGATATC
>DAOWJX010000231.1 GCA_030640155.1 Candidatus Aegiribacteria sp.
AAACTGGGAGTTGAGTCAGTCAGGATAAGAAGTGTTCTGGCCTGCGAAGCGCACAGGGGTTTATGTGCGAAATGCTACGGCTGGGACCTTTCCAGGAACAGAATGGTTACAATCGGCGAGGCCGTCGGAGTGATTGCCGCGCAGAGCATTGGAGAACCTGGAACACAGCTTACTCTTCGTACATTCCATACAGGTGGTGTTGCAGGAAGAGAAACAAGAGCGTCTGAAGTAATCGCAAGACACTCCGGTGTAATCAGCTATAGAAATCCATGTATTGTGATGAGTACCGACGAAAGCGGCAAAAAGACAATGGTCAGTACCCGCAACACTCAGCTGGATATTCTTGACAGTGCTGGAGAAGTGCAGTCCACCTACGATATTGTTGTCGGTTCACTGATGAGAGTTGAAGACGGTCAGAAGATTGAAAAGGATGATGTCATCTGTAGAAGTGATCCGTTCATAATTCCCATTGTCGCCGAACAGGCTGGTAGTGTTCACTACGTTGATATAGAGGAAGACACTACTCTCAAGGAAGAAATCGACAGTGAGCAGAGAAAACAGATGGTCATCGTGGAGGATAGAAGCAAAACCCTTCATCCCCACATTTTCATACTTCCTGAGCAGATGGTTGTTCTCAGTGGTCGTCCAAGACGGCGGGATGAAGAACTCTTCACACTTGGAGAACTTGTCAAGGAGATGAAAGAGGGCTCCGGACGTATTATCTACACTTATCATGAAGTGAGTTCGTACCGTACTGAAACCCTTTTAGAGGGATTCATCGACCGAATGAAAGATCAGAAAGTTCCAACTATTTCAGTTGATTGCAGGAAGGCCGGCATAGGGAGGTATGCTGCATTCACTATCGCTGCCGGGGAGATTGAGAATGTCCTGGGAAAGAAAGCCAGGAAGGAAATCAGCGCCCTGAAAAAAGCCGCTGCTGCGCTTGAGACTACGACGAAGCGGAAAAACGATCAACTTGAAGAGAAATTCGCTGAAGCGCTTGCCGACCTCAGTCAGAAAGAACCGTTCGTCATAATAATTCAATCGCTGGATAGAGGGCATCAGGGTACCAGGCAACTGGTCAAATGCATTCAGGATATAATAACTGATAGCAACATGATGGTAATTTCCGACTTCACTACCAGAGGAACCAGGAGTCATGTCTCTCAGCGGGGTAGAACGAAGAACGATAAAGATCCGGTGGAGCAGTTCATCGGTGAAGATGTAAAAGGTAAATATCCGATTCCCAGTGGAGCACATCTTCGAGTTCATGACGGAAGCCTTATCAGGCTTGGCGTTCATATCGCCAGGATTGAGCGAAAGCTCGGGCAGCAGCGTGATATCACAGGAGGACTTCCCAGAGTTGATGAACTCTTCGAAGCCCGGATACCAAAAGAGGCCGCAAGCATCGCTGAGATCGATGGTGTAGTTTCTCTGAGTCCCATCAAGGCCGGGATCAGAACCGTAACGATCAGGGCGGATCAGGGCCAGGAATCCTCTGTAAAGATACAGGCTTCCGTACATATCAGAGTTCACGAGGGAGACAGAGTTAAGGCTGGAGATCGTCTTACTGAAGGACCTCTGTCACCTCATGACATATTGAGAATCATGGGAACAGAAGCAGCGGAAAGGTATCTCCTGAATGAGATTCAGGAAGTTTACCGCCTGCAGGGTGTAAAGATCAACGACAAGCATGTCAGTATTGTTGTAAGGCAGATGCTTTCAAAAGCCAGGATTGATGATCCCGGTGACACGACATTCCTTGAGGGAGCACAGATTGACAGGCTGATACTGCAGAAAGAGAACAGGAAAATGATGACAGAGGGAGCAAAACCGGCGACATCTGCTGTCCTTCTGCTTGGAATCACAAAAGCATCCCTGGCAACAGACAGCTTCCTTTCTGCAGCTTCCTTCCAGGAGACAAACAGTGTTCTTGCAGATGCTGCTACAGCGGGAAAGATAGACTACCTTCACGGACTGAAGGAGAATGTAATTGTTGGACATTTGATTCCTGCTGGCACAGGTATAAAGAAGTATTGTAGTGTCAGACTCACTCTTCCTGACGGTGACTCCCTGCCTGAACCTGCAATGGTTGCCGATAATGAAGAGCATGACATTGACGAAACCGATTTTGATATATAGACTTAAGACCCTCCGTACCTGGATAGGTGCAAGGAGAGAAGAGCTTTCTGAAAGGAGCTGCAGTGCCCACAATTAACCAGCTTGTGCGAAAAGGGCGCAAGAAAAAGGTGTCCAAAACTAAGGCACCTGCATTAACCGGATGCCCACAGAAACGGGGTATTTGTACCAGGGTATACACCTCAACACCAAAAAAGCCGAATTCTGCTCTGCGGAAGGTTGCCAGGGTACGTCTGCGGAACGGTTTTGAAGTAACTGCCTACATACCCGGTATTGATCATAATCTTAATGAACACTCTGTTGTGCTTATCAGAGGCGGCAGAGTCAAGGATCTTCCCGGAGTAAGATATCATATCATCCGGGGAGTTGAAGATACTTCAGGTGTTGAAGGAAGAATGCAGGGTCGCTCCAAGTACGGCACGAGGAAAACAAGGTAAAACGCGTTCTGCACTATTGATGTGCAGACGAGGAGGACTAAATGGCTAGACGTTCACGGCCAAAAAAGCGGGAAGCCGTTCCTGACAGGAAATACGGCAATCTGCTTATGGCCAAGTTTATCAATAAGCTTATGCAAAAGGGAAAGAAATCAGTAGCGGAAAGAATCTTCTATGATGCCATGGACATTATTACGGAGAAGACAGGACAGGATGCCGTTACTGTATTCAACAGAGCCATGGGGAATGTACGTCCCCAGCTCAAGGTAAAATCCCGACGGGTTGGCGGATCAACTTACCAGATTCCAATTGAAGTTAAACCTCAGGAAAAAGACTCTCTTGCTATGCGCTGGATTATCCAGTACGCTGATGCCAGAAGCGGTAAAGGTTTGTCAGAGAAACTTGCAGTGGAGATTATGAATGCTGCTAAAGGCGAGAATGCCGGCAGCGTAAAGAAAAAAGAAGATACACATAGAATGGCGGAGGCCAACAAGGCGTTTGCTCACTATCGCTGGTAGATACACACTTTCGAATTCCTCCAGCGACAGATTGCTTCCGACTTGATTAAACTGGAGGATGAATGCTCTCATGAGCAAATCCCTGTCTGACAGAATCCGGAATATCGGTATCATGGCGCACATTGATGCCGGCAAGACAACTGCCACCGAACGGATATTGTACTATTCAGGAATAGTACACCGTCTCGGTGATGTTGATCATGGAACCGCAGTAATGGACTGGATGCCCCAGGAAAAAGAGAGAGGCATCACTATTCAGTCCGCAGCAACCACCTTCGTTTGGAAATCTCATCAGATTAATCTGATTGACACTCCCGGTCATGTGGATTTTACGGCCGAGGTTGAGAGAAGCCTGAGGGTTCTGGACGGAGCAGTTGCGATATTCTGTGCTGTCGGTGGTGTAGAACCTCAATCAGAAACCGTCTGGCATCAGGCTGATAAGTATAATGTTCCCAGGATTGCTTTCGTTAATAAAATGGATAGACAGGGAGCGGATTTTTCAAGAGTACTTGAGATGATTCGTGACATGCTCGGCGCAAAGCCGGTACCGGTAATTCTGCCTATAGGCAGCGGTACCGGTTTTTCCGGAATAATCGACATCATCGAAGGTCATGCGGTTTATTTTGATGAAACATCACAGGGTGCCAGGTTCAGCATTGAAAAAATTCCGGTTGAGTACAGAGCTCAATTCAGCCATTTGCGAGATACTCTCTGGGAAACAGCAGCAATGCTTGATGAGACTGCCATGGAGAAATACTTCAATGGTGATCTGAGTTCTGAGGAAGTCCGAAAACTTATCCGAATAGGTACGATTTCAGGACAACTCGTTCCGGTCCTTTGTGGTGCCGCACTGAAGAATATCGGTATTCAGCAACTCATGGATGCAATAGTTGACTGGCTTCCATCTCCATCCGAATTACCTTCGGTGACAGGACTTTTAAGAGATGGATCCAATACGGAGATTGAACGTCGAATCGATGCACAATTCACAGCACTGGTCTTCAAGGTTCAGAATGATCCTCATCTTGGAAAACTGGCATTTATGAGAGTCTATTCAGGAATGATTAAAGATGGTGCCCATGTATTGAATAACAGAACTGGAAAAAAGGAGAGACTTACCAGACTAGTTAGAATGCATGCAAATAAAAGAAATCATCTGGATAGAGTCCAGGCTGGTGACATAGCGGCTGCGGGATTAAAAGATGTCGTTACAGGAGACACACTTACGCTTCAAACCAATCCTGTTGTTCTTGAATCCATCGTTTTTCCCGAACCGGTAATGCAGATGGCAATTGAGCCCATGAGTACCTCAGACGAGAAGAAGCTCAATGACGCCCTCTCCTCACTTGCCAATGAGGATCCAAGCTTCAGAGTAGGTATTGATGAAGAATCCGGGCAGACACTGATCAAGGGAATGGGTGAGCTTCATCTGGAAGTGATCGCTGACAGAATCCACCGTGAATACGGAGTTTCAGTGAGAACAGGGAAACCTCAGGTTTCATACAGAGAGAGCATTTCACGAATAGCAACCGGTTCCGGTGAATTCAGGAGATCTATTCAGGGCAGGGGACATTTCGGTCATGCTTTGCTAAGGGTATCACCTGCAGAATCCGGTATAGAATTCATTAATACACTGAATAATAATGAACTTCCGGAGCATTTCGCGAATTCTGTTGAAAGAGGTGTTCTGGGATCGATCGGTGCTGGACCACTTGCGGGATTCTCCCTGGATGGGATTAAAGTTGAGCTGCTGGAAGCTGAACTTCATGCAACGGACTCCACTGAAACAGGATACTCCTATGCCGGGGCAATGGCCCTTCGGGAGTGTCTGAAAAAGGGTAAACCTGTTCTAAGGGAACCGGTTATGAAACTTGATATCATTTGTCCGTCCAACTATATCGGAGAAGTGATCGGTGACGTCAATTCCAGGCGCGGCAGTATTATCAGCATGGAGCCCAGAGGAGAAGTACAGTCAATTAAGGCAAGGGTTCCCCTTGCGGAACTTTTTGGTTATAGTAGCGCCCTACGTTCACTAACGCAGGGCCGTGCTGGTTTTTCAATGCAATTCTATGATTATGCGCTGATTGCAGAGAACATCACACGAGAACTACTTGAGCAGATGGGCATTTCCAGCCTGCATATGGGCTGGTGATAATGGTGACAGGAGAATGTATTGAAGGCTAACCGGTTGAGGATCAAGCTCAGAGCGTACGATCACAGGCTTCTTGACCGCTCAGCGGCAGCTATAGTTCGGGGAGTTGTGAAAACAGGAGCCACTGTTTCAGGGCCTATTCCTCTCCCTACTAAGAGGACGGTCATTACGGTTCTGAGAAGCCCTCATGTGAACAAGAAATCGCGTGAGCAATTCGAGATGAGGATCCACTCAAGGCTGATAGAAATAAAGGATCCCAATGAAGAAACCGCAGCTGCGCTTCGCTCACAGGATGTACCCGCAGGTGTGGATGTAGAAATGAACGAAGTATAAAAACCAGTTCGTATTCTAACTGATCCGGTTTTCCGGATTAAGAGATCTGCCGCAGCACCGGACAATGGCGGTTGTCTGGTGAGCGGATTTGACAGAAACGCTTGTCCCTCCGCCTTTCAAGGGGACTTCAGCGATGGGAAGTGATTTATGAGCGGAATAATGGCTCGTAAGATAGGGATGACTCGCATTTTTGAAGATGACGGAAAAGCAGTTCCTGTCACTGTGCTTGAGGCTCAGCCGAACCCAGTTACCCAGGTTAAAACCTTGGAGACTGACGGCTATGAGGCATTGCAGATTGGATACAGGGCACAGAAACAGAGCAGACTGAGTAAACCTGTTCTTGGTCATCTTGGCAAAAGCGATGCTCCCCCTGTTTCAAGGTTTTGTGAGGTTCCTGTTCCGAACAGTGACGTTAGCACCGGTGATTTCCTCACCGTTTCCATGTTTATTCCCGGAGAAAAGGTAGACGTTACAGGAATTACTAAAGGAAAGGGCTTCCAGGGTGTGGTCAAGCGTCATGGGTTTGCATCCGGAGATGCTTCACACGGAGCCAAGTCGCAGAGAGTTCCGGGTTCTATTGGACAATGCGCTACACCGTCAAGAGTCTGGAAAAACAAGAAAATGCCTGGAAGAGATGGCGGTACAAGAGTAACCGTGCGAAATCTGGAAGTTGTTAAGATTGATGCAGACCGTAACCTGCTTATTCTCAAAGGTGCGGTCCCCGGATCCAAGAACAGTTACCTGCTCATCCGGAAGAGACGTTCGGGAGGTGACAGATAACCATGGCTGATGCAAGAGTATACACCATGAATGGCGAGGAGATTGACAAAGTCGATCTTCCTGATGAGCTCTTCGGAATGAATGTTTCCACTCACATACTCTGGGAGGTTGTCAGAGCGGAATCATTGAATTCCCGCCAGGGAACGGTTGCCTGTCTGGGCAGGAGCGATGTTAAGTCTTCAGGTCATAAAGTATGGCGACAGAAAGGCACTGGAAATGCCCGAGCCGGCACCAGAGCAAATCCTATCTGGCGCGGAGGAGGCGTGACATTCGGACCATCACCCAGAAAATGGAAGATCAGATTGAACCGGAAAGTAAGAAAAAAAGCTCTTGCCGGTATTCTGAGCGAGAGACTGTCTGAAGGCAATCTCAGAATAGTAAGGGATCTGGAGTCAAGCGGGAAAACCCGTGAACTCGCGGAGATGCTTGTTAACCATGAATGTTCAGGCAAGCGTACAGTAAT
>DAOWJX010000022.1 GCA_030640155.1 Candidatus Aegiribacteria sp.
ACCCCTTATCCGGGTACGGAGCTTTTCCACAAGGCCATTGATGATGGAATTATATCGGGAACGGATGCATCCTATCTCAAGGAAAATCATGACAAAGATTTCAATTATTTGAATATTCTCTTTATCATGGTAAATAAAAGGATTCCAAACTGTATAATCAGGTTCTTTTCATGGAAACCGATCCCCGCCATCATGGAATCAATTCCCATACGATGGTTCCTGTCCCTTTTCACTCCTCTATACAGGATACTGAAAAAGAAAAGTGTCTGCAGAGCTCAGAGGGAGAGATTCGGCTGGTTCATTTCAGAGTATTCAGACAAATAAGTTCGGGAATTCGAACTGCAGGCTGCTGAACTGAAGAGCAGAATATCTTATATCGACCTCAATGAAAAAATCTTTAATTCCTAGAGATTCATCTCGTCGAGAATGTCACCTCTGATGCCGATCTTCTGGAAAGAGATAGGTATCTGCTTTCCTGATTGAATGAGGGCCTTATGAACCACCTGGACAAGACCACCGCAACAGGGGACTTCCATGTAAACAACCGTGACGGATTTGATTTCATTCGTTTTGAAGATCTCCGTGAGTTTATCAGTGTAATATCCGGGATCATCGAGTTTGGGACAGCCAACGAGAGCTACCCTTCCCTTAATGAAGCGGTTATGGAAATCAGGAAAGGCAAAGGGAACACAGTCAGCGGCGATCAGGAGATCAGAATTGGTCAGGAACGGTGCACCGGGAGGAACAAGTGTGATCTGTACTGGCCATGTTGACAAACGTGAGGGTACATTATCAGAACCTGTTGTCTCCATCGTCTCAGCATGATGTGAAAGTTCTCTTACTGCTGATCCCGGGCATGAACAAACTACCGGTTTCTTCTCGGTAGAAGTTGAGTTTCGTTCCTCAAGGTGTTTTTGTACAGCCTCCTCATCGTACTCGTCAGCACGTCTCTCCACAATGGTTATCGCATCCTGAGGGCAGGGACCGATGCAATCTCCCAGACCGTCGCAGTATGACTCCTTAACGAGTTTCGCCTTGCCGCCTAATATCTGAATTGCTCCTTCGTGACATGCATCAGCGCAGATCCCGCAACCATCACATTTATCCTCATCTATCCTGATTATTTTCCTGGTGATTTTACTCATTTTGCTCTCCTTCGAAGAGTGTGACAAGGTCGGCAACTGTATGATCTGTGAAATACTTTCTGAAAAGGTTTGATGCGTCCTCTATTACTGTGCCGAATAAACATGAAGGGAGTTCGCATCCCTGCCATGAGTATGGGCAGATGCCGATTACAAATGGTCCTTCCAGCGCGATCCACACATCCATCAATCTGATGTAAGCGGGGTGGACTGCAAGGCTGAATCCGCCACCGTGTCCCCGTTTTGACGTAATTATACCTGCGTGGGTAAGTTTCTGCAGAACCTTGGACAGATGATGGGCTGAGCCCGGCCTGAGAAGAAGATCTGAGAGAACAACATGTTTACCCTTTGAAGCTGCAAGCTTCGCAAGCGCATGAATGGCGAGAGACACTGATTCAGGGATCGTAACAGGTGATGACATACATTTCCTTTCGGTTAGACTGTATATTAGTAATGAAATACTAATTTGTCAAGGTATGCGTGAAGGCAGGTATAGCGGGATTATAGGGTATTGACAGGAGGTTTGAAAATTCTATAATTGGTAAAGAAGTACTAATTAGTGAATAGTAATCAACATGCAAGCTCTGAAATCAGTTGAACAACATGTGTCTTGAAAAGAAAGGAAAAGAAATGTTCTGTTATCAGTGTGAACAGACCGCGAAGGGAACAGGATGTGACAGATTCGGTGTCTGCGGTAAAGACCCGAAGACTGCGGTTATGCAGGATCTTCTGATCTACGTGTCAAAGGGTGTCTCCATGTGGGCTCAAAGGGCTCGCAAACTCGGAGTGATCGATCATGATGCCGATGTTTTCGTTGTAGAAGCTCTATTTTCTACGATAACCAATGTGAATTTCGATTCTGATAACCTGATCAACATGATCCGCAATGGTGTGAGGATAAGGGATAGTATCAGAGAAAAATACCTCAACGCCTGTACCGCAAAGGGTGTAACTCCTGAGGAACTTGATGGTCCTGCGGTATGGCAGATGCCGGATGATGAAGAGGCTATCGAGATCGAAGCGGTAAAACTATCGATAGCAGATAGGCTGAAAGATCCCGGCAAGGATATCACGGGCCTTGAAGAATTGATCACCTACGGCCTGAAGGGTTCAGCAGCTTATGCGGACCACGCTCAGATACTTGGTTACGAAGACGATGCTATATACGCTTTCTTTCATGAAGCCATGGATTTCCTTACAAGAAGCAATTCAGTAAATGATCTGTTCGGTATGGCTTTAAGGGTTGGTGAGAAGAATCTTGCTGTAATGGAACTGCTCGATACAGCAAATACTGAAACTTATGGTCATCCTGAACCTACAGAGGTTCGTGTAACTCCTTTAAAAGGAAAAGCCATTGTCGTTTCCGGACACGATCTAAAAGATCTCGAGGAGCTTCTTAAACAGACTGAGGGTAAAGGTATCAATATCTATACGCATGGTGAGATGCTTCCTACTCTTGCCTACCCCGGATTGAAGAAGTATTCACACCTCGTTGGTAACTATGGAGGCGCGTGGCAGGATCAACAGAAGGAATTTGATGCCTTCCCAGGTGCTATCCTCATGACCACGAACTGTATCCAGAAGCCAAAGGATTCCTATATGGACAGGATCTTCACCACCGGTCTGGTCCAGTGGCCGGGAGTTCCACATATCGATGATCATGATTATTCCTCAGTAATCGAAGCAGCTCTTGCTGCTGATGGCTTTACAGAGGATGCACCGGAGAAGAAGATCATGATAGGATTTGCGCATAATGCGGTACTTTCAGTCGCTGACAAAGTAATCCAGGCTGTTAAGGACGGAGATATCCGCCACTTCTTCCTCGTTGGCGGATGCGACGGCGCGAAATCCGGACGGAATTACTTCACTGAAATTGCACAGCAGATTCCCGATGACTGTATAATTCTCACGCTTGCCTGCGGTAAGTACCGATTCAACAAGCTTGAGTTCGGTGACATCGGCGGTATTCCCAGGCTTCTTGATATGGGGCAGTGTAACGACGCTTATTCCGCGATACAGGTTGCGGTTGCTCTCGCCGGTGCATTCGAGTGTGGTGTAAACGACCTTCCTCTTTCGATGATACTGAGCTGGTACGAGCAGAAAGCGGTAACGATCCTTCTTTCACTTCTTCATCTCGGAATAAAGGGTATCAGGCTGGGACCCACGCTACCGGCTTTCCTTACACCTGCTGCTCTTGAGGTTCTTGTTGAGAAGTTCGCTATCAAACCGACAACAACTGCTGAAGAGGATCTGAAAGCGATACTCGGTTAATTCAGGAGGGGATGAAAGGATTCAGAATGAAGAAATTCGTATGCACCGTATGTGGTTATGTGCATGAGGGCGATGCTCCGCCGGAAAAATGTCCGCAGTGTGGAGCTTTAAAAGAAAAATTCATAGAGCAGACAGATTTCGATATGATCTGGGCGGACGAGCACATCATAGGTGTCGCGAAGGGCGTGGATGAGGAGATTCTCGAAGGGCTCAGAGCGAATTTTACCGGTGAATGTACTGAAGTCGGCATGTACCTTGCGATGAGCCGTCAGGCTGACAGGGAAGGATATCCGGAAGTGGCTGAAGCCTACAAGAGGATAGCTTTTGAAGAAGCCGAACATGCTGCGAGGTTTGCAGAATTGCTCGGAGAAGTAGTAGTTGCAGACACCAGAGAGAATCTTCGCGTCAGAGTTGAGGCCGAGTACGGGGCCTGTAAGGGCAAGAAGGATATCGCGACAAAGGCGAAAAAGCTCGGGTATGATGCTATTCATGATACGGTTCACGAAATGTGCAGGGACGAAGCTCGTCATGGAAAGGCGTTTAAAGGTCTTCTTGAGAGATACTTCGACTAGATAAATTCTAATAGAGACCCCGCGTGGAGGATGGAACTCGATTCTTCATGCGGGAGTCTGAGAGCCTTGTAATAAATTCAGATGCAGAACAGAAAGAGGAAATGAATAAGTGAAAATTACTAAGATCAGCGAGCAGCCACTTGTGAAGAACCCACACGGTGTTGATGTAAGGCGTGCTTACGATAATAAGCATGCTCTCTCAAGCGTTATTACTTTCCAGCCAGGCGAGAAACTGATCCGCCACATTACACCTGTCGATGTATTTTTCTACGTGCTCGAAGGTGAAGGTATTGTTGAGGTCGGAGACGAGAAAAAGACCGTTTCAAAGGACACGGTAATCAATAGTCCGAAGGATATCCCGCATTGCTGGTACAATGAGAGCGATGATATTCTCAGGGTTCTTGTCGTGAAGGTTCCCCGACCGACTGGAAAGACAAGATTGGTGTAAATCGTACCTGTTAACGGTCTGGTATCATCTGTATATACTCAGCAGTGAACGGTTGTGATGAAGGAGGAGGCATGTTCAGCGCAATTATTCTCTCTGTAATTTGTGCTGCATCCGGGCAAGGGCAGTCGTACTGTCTTCTTACAAGTCTTGATTCAATTGTTGTTTTCCAGCGACCTGATTCCTGCGCAGCTGTCTGGAGCATGCTTGCTGCATTCGAGAGTGTAGTCCTATCCGGTAGAACTGTTGACGGATGGTTGGGATTTGATCCCGGAGTGGCGCAGGCGGCCAACATAGGAAGTTTCCGCTTGAGATGGATCTCCGAGGGTGAGAATTATGTGATAGAAGGTGAACTGGACAGTGTATCTGTTGTCTGGGGTCCCGGAGCTGACATCACCTATGCGATGATTTATCAGGATTTACCTCTATTTGCTGAACCTGATTCACTTTCCATGCTTATTGATTCCATCCCTTCCGGTTCTGCGGCGGGGATTATATTGAGAACTGAAGAATGGTACCTTCTGGATCTGAATGAAAGTCCTCTGGAGGATAGTATTCAGGGATGGATTCAGTCGCTTTTCGTATCAGTCAGTGGTGATCTTGATACTATTCCTCTGCTGGAGTGGTCTTCGGATCATCCAGATATTTCAATGCAACAACCCGGTAGGATGGTGAATAAGTATTCCGGTAGATAGCCGAATGGTGCATTGCAGGATAACCTGATGAAATCATATCCCTGAAAAGTATATCAATATTCCTGAATTCGACCGGGAGCAGATCATTGTTTTTCATGTGAATGAACCACGAACAGTAGAGTTCCAAAGTGTCTTCTGAGCCTGTGAATTCCCTTCCTGTTCGAATGAATGCAGATAGAAGCACTTCCGGGTCCAGTTCTTCCTCTGCGTATGGACGCAGATTGATTCGTGCAATCCGTCCGCATGGAGAAATGACGTCCTTCAGGGGTTCCACGGGCCCGCTTCCAGGGTTCATCAGTTCGCTTTCGAGTAATGTACGAGCAGATTCCATATCGAATATCGCGTGCGAGCTTCCCATCACTGCTTGAAAGAGCAGTTTATAGATATCTGAACCGGTCATGAGCGGATATCTGGCAAGATGGCTTCCAATGATTTTTCTGAATCTTAATTCCAGGTCACTGCACATTTATTCCACACCTCCGGGCAGCTTGTTCAGTCTTGAATAAGAACAGCCCTTTAGCCTGGCCGGTATAGGAAAGGCATGTCCCTTCCTGTCCCAGCAGGCATCGGTTACATGACCGTGCACATGGTTTATTCGCTATCCAGCGCCTCACGTACCTTGGCTGCAAGGTTCTGCATAGCGAACGGTTTCTGGATAAAATGTACACCCTCGTTCAGTACTCCGTGGTGGGCGATAACATTGGCCGTGTAGCCGGACATGAACAGGCGTTTGATGTTCGAGTAGATGGAAAGTAGATTCCTGGCCAATTCTTGTCCGTTCATCTCGGGCATCACCACGTCGGTCATTAGCAGGTTGATCTCGCCGGAGTGCTTCCCGGCCAACCGGATAGCCTCCTCCGGTGTAGAAGCGGTGAGTACGGTATACCCCTGGCGTTTAAGCATCATCGTGGCCATTTCCATGACTGCCGGTTCGTCCTCCACCAGCAGTATGGTTTCGTGGCCAAGAATGACCTGTTCTGCCGGACTTTCCTTATGCATCGCTCTGACCTTGGCCGCGTGTCTGGGCAGGTAGATATTGAAGGTCGTCCCCTTGCCCGGTTCACTGTACGCGCCGATGTAGCCGTTGTTCTGCTTGACGATACCGTAGACCAT
>DAOWJX010000129.1 GCA_030640155.1 Candidatus Aegiribacteria sp.
ATCTCCCCATTGCAACCCGGTTAATATGGTCGCTGGCATGATAATCCTTTCATTATGAGACAACCTGGAAAAGCCATTTTTTCAGTTCCTTTACCCCGAATCCGGTAATTGAAGACACTGGAATTACCGGTCCCATATCCTGAGCTTTCCTGACAGCTGAAGCAAGTTTTCCTCTTTTCAGTTTATCCGATTTAGTGAGCGCAATCACATATGGTCTCCCGCGGCTCTTCAGGAATTCAACCATCTCCATATCAATAGGGAGACATGGATGCCTTGCGTCAATCAGCAGCACAACTCCCCGTAGAGGCATTCTTTCCATTAGATAAGTCATGATCCAGCCTGCCCACTCCGCGCGATTCTTTGAAGGTGCCCGAGCATATCCATATCCCGGAAGATCTACAATGTAGTAACTGCCTGAAACTGAGTAGAGATTAAGGAACTGAGTGCAGCCAGGTCTTGAACTTGTCCGGGCTACGGTTGTGCCCCCGTTCAGTCTGTTCAGAAGTGATGATTTCCCTACATTGGATCGACCGGCAAAAGATACTTCAGGCAACCCGTCATGGGGAAGACTACCTGAACCGGGACAGCTTCGAAGAAATTTTACATTCAGTGAAGACATTACTTAATAAAGTCGTTTCAGCCGGCTTTTCCGGTTTCTTTCTTGTTCCTGGATCTGACAATCCTCGGTTCTGATTCCCCTCTGATTACAGAAGGAGATACCACGAGTTTGCTCACATCATCAAGATCAGGCAGATAGTACATGGGTTCCAGAAGTACATTCTCTATTACGGAACGTAATCCTCTGGCTCCGGTGCCAATCTTTTTTGCTTTCTGCGCGACTTCCCTGAGAGCACTTTTTGTAAACTCAAGTTTTACATCCTCGAGTTCGAAAAGGTATTCGTACTGTCGTACAAGGGCATTCCTGGGCTTTGTAAGAACATCGACAAGATCATCAATATCCAGATCATCAAGTGCCACATGAACGGGCAGTCTGCCGACAAGCTCGGGAACCAGCCCATATCTGACCAGATCATGTGGTTGAACGCTGGACATAATATTGGTGTCACTATCAACAAACGAGCTGATAGTCGCACTAAATCCCATGGAGCTTTTTTTAAGACGTTTCTCTATGATCTTATCCAGATCATTGAATGCGCCTCCGCATATGAAAAGGATATTGCTGGTATCTACGAGAATATTATCCTGATAAGGGTGTTTTCTGCCACCCTGAGGAGGTACGCTTGCAATAGTTCCTTCTATTATCTTCAGAAGAGCCTGCTGTACTCCCTCACCGGAAACATCCCTTGTAATAGAAGGGTTTTCCGACTTTCTCGAAATCTTATCAAGTTCGTCTATATAGATGATACCCTGTTGAGCGGCAAGAACATCCATGTCAGTTACCTGAAGCAGTCTGAGCAGGATGTTCTCGACATCCTCGCCGACATACCCAGCTTCTGTAAGTGTGGTCGCATCCGCTATTGCAAAAGGCACGTCCAGTATTCTGGCCAGAGTTTGCGCCAGCAGCGTCTTTCCGACACCTGTGGGACCCATAAGGAGAATGTTGCTTTTCTCAAGCTCAACCTCCCCGGAATTGTTTCTGGATCGCAATCTCTTGTAATGATTGTAAACGGCAACCGAAAGAACCTTTTTGGCCTGTTCCTGACCGACCACATATTCATCCAGCTGCGCCTTTATCTCGGAAGGAACAGGAAGAATTTCCTTTACGAGTTCCGGAACCTCAGGCTTGATGTCCTTTTCAATATCAACCAGCTCGCTGCAGTACCTTATGCACTCATCGCAGATATGAACACCGGGACCCTGTATCAGCTGCTTGACCTCAGCAATTGATCTTCCACAGAATGAACACTTTTTTTCCTTACCCATAATATTTCCCATCAAGTCCTGAATGAAAGCATGTTATCTACAATACCGTAATCAACCGCTTCCTGTGCACCCATCCAGAAATTCCTGTCAGTATCGATGGTTATTTTTTCCAGCGACTGCCCGGTATGTTCAGCAAGAATAGTATTCAGTGTTTCTTTTAGTTTAATTATCTCCCTAGCCTGTATCTCTATATCTGTGGCCTGGCCCTGGGCTCCCCCCATTGGCTGATGAATCATCACTCTGCCATGAGGAAGAATGTTGCGTTTGCCCTTTGCGCCGGCAGCCAGAAGGACTGCTGCCATACTTGCGGCAGTACCCATGCAGAATGTAGCTATCGGGGGTTTGATGAACTGCATTGTATCGTAAATCGCAAGCCCTGAAGAAACCATGCCTCCCGGGCTGCTGATATACATGTTGATGTCCTTTTTGGAATCCTCTCCTTCAAGAAACAATAACTGGGCGACAATCAGACTGGCGGTCTGACCGGTCATGGTATCACCTACGAATATGATCCGCTCCTTCAGAAGGCGTGAATAAATATCGTAGGATCTTTCTCTGTTTCCCTCTCGCTCCACAACAAACGGTATGATAGATGGCATCAGGATTGCTCCTCTTTCTTTGCTATTTCC
>DAOWJX010000153.1 GCA_030640155.1 Candidatus Aegiribacteria sp.
ACAAGGAAGAGGATACAGCTTGCTTACAAAGCCAAGAACACAATTCAGTGAATTATCGCATAAATCACAATATCTAAAGGCTTAAGTTAGTGCCATTCGTGACAGGCACTATTTAATTTCTAGTGCCTTCACTACTTATTGAGGTCATGATGGGGTATCTTGATCGATTATTGAACTTTCTTTGTTGATCCTTGCAATGACGATATAGAAATTATAGAAGATTCAGAATACCTGGATTTTAGCAGCATTTTTCTCATCATTCCATGATACTGCTGGACGTTCCGTTTAAAAGCGGGTAGTAAAAGAGCTTATCGAAGTCGGCAATGAGTAACCCCTCCGAGCCGGGCATAGATATGACATGCCCCTCCCGGGGGAAGCTCTCCAGGATGCGTCCGTGGACAGGCTCGAAGCACTCCCAATCAATCCCGGCCAGCAGAACCTCGCAGCTTTCTCCTGTCGAGCAGATATAGAGTGCGCCCGATACCCAGCATCGAATGTTTAACCACTCAGAGGTGTTTTCAAGAAGTGAGCCGTCAGAGAGGACAAGGAACTGCGTTTCCTCATGCTCAGCAAGCAGACCGTTTGGCAGAACCCAGTCAAGGACTTTCATGTAAGATCCATCGTAGGAGTCAATGAACGATCCGTCGGCAGAAATGCAGGCAAAAGCGAGCAGCAATCCCCCGTTCGTTATTGCTGCGAGATCACTGAATGGACAATCGATATAGCCACTATTGAGCGAAAGATCTCCCTGAAGCCGTGAGCCGTCCCGTAGATCGATAATCGTGTAGAACTCGCGCTGTTCCCCTGTTGTTTCCCCTGACATATATGCGATGTAGTCAGATGCTTTGATGCCACAGGGCATGAAGGGGTAGCCATAGAGCAGATCGGCATCTGAGCCGAAGCTGAACTGAGGACCTCCACCAGCATTCTGTGCGAGAGCAACAGTCGTCGATCCTGAGCCGTCAGATCTCGAAACGACAACCGCTAAAGGTGCAGGACCAACTTCCTCCAAACCGGGGGTATCAACGGAGATTGCGAAGCAGACTCGCTCTCCATCTATACTGGAACTCAGATACAGTATTCTGCCCGTTTCGCTCCATTCCAATTTGCGAGGATCCCAGTCGGACAACCACTCAATAGGTTCCAGAGGATGATCAATATTAACAAGACGAATCTCACCACTGGAATCAACGAAGAGAACCTCTTTCTCGGAGACTGGCGTGAAGAGCTGAACATCCTCAGCAAGGAGGAATGGAGATTGAGATGCATCCTGGCTCGAGGCCTGTCCTGTCAGTGACATCAGAAGTACTGCAATGAGCAGGATTCGGTATAGTTCAGGATTAAGGTTTCTACTCATCTCGACTCTGTATATCATTTTTATCCTCCATGGAGTAATTTTCTCCCCGCCTATCCGGTCATGGATTCATGATTAAACTGACAATAGCGTTAGCAGCTCTGACATGTCAATTTCATGAAGATCTGATGAATGATCACAATACTATTAAAGCAAACACGTGCTCCCTGAATCAAGGAGTGGATAGCCTACGACTTCCACGGCTGAGGTTTCTAATTGTTCTGCGTAGAAGCTTCACCTTCTCTTCAGCTGTAGGTCCGAATCGGATGCTACAAAATAGTTAGTTAAGTAAGTTATGCCCGGCGTCAAACTGCCAGGGCATCTCGATAGTGGAAATGTAATAATAACCCTTGATATTGTTACGAAACATGTATGAAATAGGGTTGACATTATTACAATCAGATATATATATAATGTTACAGGGGGAAGTATGTTCAAAAGAAGTATTCTGGATCAGTTCGAGAAGTGGAAAGCCGGAAGTCATCGAAAACCGCTTCTGCTTCGTGGCGCTAGGCAAACCGGTAAAACGTCAGCGGTAAGATTGTTCGCGAGCGACCTTCCCGGGTATATGGAATTGAATCTGGAAGCCCCCGGTGAGAAATCCGTATTTGAACGCAAACTGCCTGTACGGGATCTGATAAGTGCTATTCGCCTGTCGAAAGGGAATACATCGCCGCTGAGAGAATCCCTCCTGTTTATTGACGAGATACAAGCTTGTGCTTCAGCACTCCAGTATCTTAGGTTGATATATGAAGAGGTTCCGGAGCTGCCGGTAATTGCGTCAGGGTCACTGTTTGAGGTTTACCTTTCCGGATCAGGTATTGAATTCCCAGTGGGAAGAGTAGAGCACTGCTTCATGCATCCCGTTACTTTCAGGGAATACCTGCAGGCATTTCAGCGGTATGACATTCTGGAAGAAATGGACAAACTGCCTTTCAAGGATTATGCGTTTCCGAGTATATACAGCGAATTTGTAAGATACACTCTTCTGGGAGGTATGCCTGAAATTGTCCAGGCACTGCTGGAAGGAAACGAACCTGATTCTCTTGGAGGGATTTACTCATCCCTATTTATCTCGTTTCTCGATGATGTTCCCAAGTATGCCCCTAACAGGACGATGGCAGAAATTCTAAGGCATTGTCTGGAAACTGTTCCAGCAGAAACCGGGAAAAGAATAACTTTCGCAGGATTTGGTGGGTCTGGCTACAGGTCCAGGGAGGTCAGTCAGGCCCTGAAAACTCTGCAGAGAGCCTTGTTATTACATCTTGTTTATCCAACCGGACAGGTTGAACCTCCGCCGGTGACGAATATGAGGAAAGCCCCAAAATTGTTCTTCGTAGATTCAGGGCTTCTTGCCAGCACACTGAATGTTCAATGGAGTGAGATGGGTACTGGAGATTTGAACTCTTCATTCAGAGGAGTGCTGGCAGAGCAGATTGTCGCTCAATCGCTTCTTTCCCTTCATATTCATACAATTCCGAAGCTTCAGTTCTGGGCAAGGAATAAGAGGGGTTCAAGCGCGGAAGTTGATTTTGTCATACAGCATTCCGGGAAACTGATTCCAATTGAAGTGAAATCCGGTTCTACTGGAAAACTCCGATCACTTCACCGATTCATGGAAGACTGTAATCATGATGTTGCCGTAAGGTTCTATGGGGGACCGGTAAGAATTGATTTACAAAATACACCAAATGGAAAGAAATTCCGTCTTCTGAGCCTTCCTCATTTTCTTGCGGAGAATATTGACAGTTACATTAATTGGATATACAATAAACCGCGTAATCAGCATTGTTATTACGGTTGAAGGATCGAGCTGAAAGCTGGCATGAAATTGCTGGTTAAGTAACGAGTCACACTACTTTGAATTAATTTAAGAGCGTTTGCATCTTAAGGTGAAGGTTGTCTTATGACATTGGCAACAGCGATACTTCTTCTCGTTTTGTCTGTGGTATTTGTATCATGTAATGACTATACAGAGCCAGTTCTTCCTGTAATCGATTATCGTTTAATGATCGTGGATTCCATCGGAGTAGAGGATGGAGACAGTAACTGTATTATAGGACTTCCTGTGAAAGTTTCATTCACTCCTGATGGCAATGTAGCTGTTCTCGATCGAATGAAGCATGGAATTTACATTTATTCGATCCAGGGCGAGTTCATTACAAAAATAGGAAGGGAAGGGGAAGGGCCTGGTGAGTTCATAAGACCGAGCGGTTTCTCGTTTTATCCGGATGGAGAGCTTCTGGTTTCAGATCTTAATAGCATCACTTTTTTTGATTCAAGTCTTACATACATCGATAGAATATCACCGGATCCCGGAGTAGGTGTAATCACAGCACTCAATGATAGGAGTTTCTTCGGTTCATCTCGTCAGTTAGAAACAGATGAAGATGAACTGTCATTCGTTTATTCATACGGTAGATGGAATGGCGAAATTGAACAGCTAGTTGAATTCTATACTACAAGTGTTTCTGCTTCAACGATTGTACCGCCTGAAGATGGAAAGATACACGAATCCGATAGCAGAATTTACTCTTGCGTATCTGCTGCCACGGGAAGAGGTTTCTTTGCGGAATCATCGAGAGAGGAATTTTCAATCGTCGGTTTTGAATCAGATGGTACTCAATTCCTTCATATCCAGGATAATGATTTTCAGAGAGTCAGAAAAAGTAAAGCAGAGATTCAATTTGAAGCAGACAAAATGAACTCTATCTGGTCAACTGTTTTTGGAAGTACCACCAGTTCCAATTTCGAATATGTCCCTAACCCATACAAGCCTGCTATAAGCGGGATGTTCGTAGATCATGAAGAGAGATTGTGGGTTCAGCTTGGATACTACAGTAGAATGGTTTTCCGTGTCTATGATATGAATGGAATCATACTCTTTCATGCTATGCTTGATTTCCCGGGGGAAGAAATTAATTTCAACTCCTGGAAGGTTACGGGAGACGGGTATGGATTCCTTGGTTTTGATAGAAGGCCTGTTGATGCAGTTAGAGTTTACATAATGGAGCTTCAAGAGAACTGAAAATGCTTGAAGGCTATCATTTATAGCGAAGGAAATTCGAACCACTAATAAATTAACAATATTAAACATTAAGCTTTCGAAGATGGGATGGAATTTCCCTTCGACTCGCTACGCTTGCTCAGTGTTAACTCATCTGCTCGATCTTTGACCAAAGATCCAAATCGCATGCTTAGAATAATTAGTTAAGTAAGTTATGCCCGGCGTGGAATTATCGTGTATCTATGAACTCAGTGTAACCAACTCAGTGAGTCTACTGCTTCTCTGAAGAGAAGAGCAATTCTCCTGGGCTATTCCGTGTAGTTAGCCTTGATTGTTGCCCAAGTTGTCTGATTGAATGCAAGTTCCTGCACAATGAGTGAATCCTGCACAGGATCGTAATCCCAATCCCAGTACATATCATACCATGCTACGTGAAATGCCAAGACAATCGTACCCTCTAGACTGTCGTTGTGTACAGTCATGTGAACATTAAATACGTCACCGCTATCCGGTGAGCAAGACTCGGTAGACAAGAATGATAGCCACATGAAATCCGCTGGTGGTGGGAATTCATATGTAAGGTATTCGGCCAGCTGATTGATCGTGGTCATGGTCCCTGAGCTTGCTCCACTATAGTATACCCAATCGACTGACCATCCGACTGGTACCATTATGGAGCATGCACCGTGTGCACCTGCACTCGCTTGCTCCATAGTTGCTTCCACTACCACTGGGATTATGCTGTTCGGTTGAGCAGTATCAGGTAGATCAATATCACTTATGTAGCCGCATGCACAGAGAACTAATGATGCGATGAGTATTTCGATCTTTATCAATTTCATTGTGCCCTTCCGAATCCTTGAGTCCGGGGGGAAACAGGCATTGCGAGTAAGTCTGTTGTTTTGAAATGAAGTGTGTCAGGTAGCCCCTTACCGAATCCACGTGGTTAGTTATTGTTTATAACCTAAATATTGAAACTCTATATACATGTCAATGACAGGAGAATAGTATAAATGAATGTAACCGTATTTGAAAAGATTTAACCCTGGCGCAGGGGGTGGGATTCACTTCAACTCACTACGATCGCTCAGTCTAGATTCACCGGTTCGGTCTTTGACCGAAAGTCCGAATTGCATGAAACAAAATAGTTAGTTAAGTAAGTTATGCCCGGCGTTGAATTGGCGTGGATGCGGGGGATGAAGAATATTAAATTGACTGGTTAACAGTAATATTTTATTTGATTAGTTCGTAAAAGTAAATTTAAAGGAGTTTAGTTACCGCTTTGAGTCTTCTTGAATCATTCTGCTCGATCCAATTTGTAGTGTAATTCATATGCATAGAGACCAACACTACTCTTCACTTTGAAAACATCACTGACTAATACGCTTCCAGGAAAATCACATACTTCTTCTATTCCAACTGTAAAGGAGTTCATATTCTAATGCAGAAGGGTCGTCACGGTTGAAACTCTTGGAAGCAAACTCCACTGGCAACAAGTTCATTAAAGGCTAAGTCTGTAATATCTAAAATGAATATCCCAGTACAAGATCCAACATAAGAGGTCCTTCCTCCCCTTTCTTTAAAGGAAATAGCGGTCCCAATCCCAAATTCAGTTCCCACTTTGAATTCCATCTCCAGCGATAACCAATGATTAAACCTGTATGTGATGTTACGGGAGTGCTTTCACTATCCCCTTCGTTATCTGTTAATGCAACTCCGCCACCTATACCAGTATATATTGTGCTGTGATTTGAATAGAAATAGTATTTGAATCCGAAGGTTAAATAGTGCTTAATATTCTTTCCTGTGAGATCACCAATATCAAATGCAAAATGTTTATATTGTAACTCAATACCTATATTACCTGTAAAAGTTGACCAACCGATACGTGGTGTAAGATAGAAATTTTTATCTGCTGCAACTGAGCTAGGAATAAGGATGAATATTAGAATATATACTAGCATTCTTATGCTACACATTATCTATTTCCCCCTCCGATCTCATGAGTCTGGAAGGAAAATGCGATTGCAGTACGTCAGTTGTAATGAAATGGCGTGTGCCAGGTAGTCCCTTACCGGACCCACGTGGTTATTTATTGTTAATAACCTAAATATTGAAACTCTATATGCATGTCAATGACAGGAGAATAGCATCAATGAATGGAACCGTATTTGAAAGATTTAACCTTGGCGCAAGGGGTGGGATTTCCTTCGGAGAAGCTTCGCTTTCTCTTCGAGGAACCTGCGGTTTCACTTCGACTCGTAAAACTCGCTCAGGGAAACTCACTAATTCGGTCTTCGACCGAAAGTCCGAATCACATGTTACAAAATAGTTAGTTAAGTAAGTTATGCCCGGCGTGGTGGCGTGGTAATAATATTTTATTTGAGTAGATTGAAGAAGGCCATTAAATGGACTTCATTCCATGTTAACCTGGAATCTAATAAACAAGATAATTCAAATGCATATTTGACATGACCATTTAGAATGACCATATTAATATGTAATGGAGGTGATTCGATATGAAAACTCTAGCGATAACTGATTTCAAGGCTCATGCTCTTCAGATATTAAGTCGGATTGCGAAAACAAAGGAGTCTGTGGTGATAACGAAGAGAGGAAAGCCAATAGTTGAAGTCATTCCGTTTTCGACCAGCAAACCTGCTCCAGGGAAGTTGTCTGAAGCATTGGTATTTGAGAAGGACATAGTCTCACCTCTTGGTGAAGATATGTGGGATGCATGCAAATGAAGTATCTACTCGATACACATATCTGGATCTGGTGGAACATGCATCCACAGAAACTATCCACCAGGATACACTCATTGCTTTCAGCCTCAGAACAATATGACTCACTTCTCCTTTCAGCCATATCTCCATGGGAATTCAGTAAGCTACTGGAGAAAAAGAGGATCGGCATCTCATGCAATACAGAAGAATGGATTGCCGAAGCCTTGGACATGACAAAGCTTCGGCTTATACCATTGACACCAACCATAGCGTATCGATCGACATCCCTGCCGCAACCATTCAATGGAGACCCAGCAGATCAGATCATTGTGGCAACAGCCAGAGAGGAAAACGCTACAATATTGACCAAGGACAAGATCATACGGAATTATGAGCATGTACGAAGTCTTTGGTAGAGTGGTTAGATAACCGTTACGGGAAAACTCACCCTAACAGACCCTCGGTCAGGCTTGATCTTCGATCAAATGTCCGAATCAAGCACTTCCCCATAAAAGTAAACCCCCGATGAACGGGGGTGTTACTTTCATGGCGGAGGTGTTGGTTCTGAGTTGGAACCCCTTTATGGCGTGGATGCATGGGTTGTAGACTAATAAATTGACTGTATAGCGGTACTATTTTATTTGATTAGCTCACAGAAATTTATTAAAAGGACTTCATTCACAACTTGAGCTGGAGTTAAACAATAATCAGCATAGTCTTCGATGTACCTTGTAGGGGTCGCTTTTCGGACTCTAGCAGCTACTCTATCACTACGAATTGCTGTGTCGCTATGAAGTCACCTGAGATCATTCTACAGAAATAGATTCCTGGAGATAAATCTCCAAGCTGAACATCGTGAAATCCTATAGAGTACTCGTCTCCTTGATTACCATAGATCAGTCTACCTGAAAGATCGAAGACTGAGAGTATAACCAGGGAAGGTTCAGGAAGTCCGAAACGTACACTTACTGATCCGCAGGTTGGATTAGGCATAACTCCCTGTAGAATGATCTCTGAAGAGTACGGATCATCCTCGATGCCTTGAGGGTCCCAGTTCAATGTGAAATCATAAAGAGTTGGGGTAAAGTCCGGATTATCCGACGCCATTGCTATCTTGTACTGAAAATACCTGTCTAGTAAACCACTGAGATTGCAGGGTTCATACACAGGTTCTGACTCGGAGTCCATCGAACCGGGATCGTTGGAAGTCCTGTACCGGAAGTATAGATCCGTTCAAACAGGTTCTGAGCTGTTCCAGTCTATGCTGGCCCACTGCGGGGAACATCCGGTGTCAAGAATGCTGGACCACAACCATCCATCTGGTGAATAGCTGGTAATATCCCACCATGCGATGTTATTAGAGACCCAGAAAGCACCAAGGACATCCATACCACCGTCACCGTCTATGTCTTCCGAGTATACGGAAGCAGTATAGTTGAAATCCCCATCAATGATGTGCTCAGCCCAGGATATACCCGAACCGTCGATATTCTCCCACTAGGCAATACCATATGTGTCGGTGGCACCGAGCACATCCATATCGCCATCTCCGTCTATATCCGTTGAGTAGACAGACCGGGGGCCTAAGAAGCCTCCAACGATGGAGTGCTTTGTTGTGTTGTTGAGTACGATATCCCCGGGAATATCGTACCACTCGAGATTAGCTCCACTGAATTCG
>DAOWJX010000008.1 GCA_030640155.1 Candidatus Aegiribacteria sp.
GTAATGACAGTTCTCGTTAAATAGCGAAGCGTGAAGACAGCAAGTACTGAAAGAGCCAGAGTAAGCACGGCGAATCCAATTAGACGAGTCCGATGAATCAGAGCAAGTGGGGATTGCGTTGGTTTAACTCCCATGAACAATCCACTGTCCATCATTTGAGAAAAATACCATTCATCCGTTTCGTCCGGGTTCGGAATCTCATCATTTGACAGCCCTGCGCCAAGTATCAGATTCCCGGAAGTATCAACTACCGCAAGAGCTTCCAGTCTTCCACTCCATACGAGCGGAAAAACGGCTTCCTCAAAACTATCGATGTCGTTGATAGATTCAAATGAGTTCGCCAGAGCAAACACAGTTACATTCGCCATATGATCTGTTTCAGCGGACATATCGATCTGTACCAGAAAAACGATGATGAATGACACTGCAGCTGCTGCAGCTGCTGCACCGATAGCAAGTCCTGTCAGGAGTTCGACTCCCATAATGAATTTCCTGGCCAATGGAACTCCTTCAGTATATTTGTATTGTCATCAGGAATACTCTGCAGAACTATGTTTCTAACCGCAAGTATCAGAAGATGCGCCAGCGCTCATTATTTGAACTCAATCCTGTCAAGATAGATACCGTGCATCTCACCATATTCATGAACGACATTCAGAGGAGATATTCGCACAACCCCTGCTGTATCATCCACCGGAAGTATGAACACCGCATGTATTTCTTCAAGATTCTCAGGTATTCGATCAAGCTGAATATCCCTGAAATAGCCAACCCATCCAGGTTTCTCCAGAATTCCGGATGAAATGTATATCGAATCATTGAAGCTTCCGCAGGAGACTTCTATTCCGGGAATCGGCCCTGATTGAAGTGACCTGAACGCTATTTCAATTCTTACACTGTCACCGCAGTCAGATGGAAGCGGAAGGTAAACCGCATCTTCAGAAGATGACATATGAAGCATCTTTTCTCTTTCAAAGAACCAGAATTTTCTGCATTCAGGATCGGGATTCTCAGGATATATTGAGCAGTAGCTTCTGTATTCGGATGGAATATCCTCAGCCTCCCAGGCGGTTCTCTTCTGACCTGCAAGACACCCCAGAAGAAGAAAGATCGCAATAATGACAGGACTTGCATACCTGCTTCTTTTTGAAATCATCCATATAAGCACACCTGCCAGAGCAAGCCAGCTGAAAAACACAGGTGCATTGAGTCTGACAGCACTGGGAATCCATTCTGATATGTTGCTGTGCTGTCCGCAAAATACGCTTACAAGAGTATCGGTACCATCAGCGTAGTTGAATTGCAACTGCGGATATGTGAAAAAGATAGCGGATATGCCGAGGGACATCCATATAAGGTATCTGACACTCCTCTCCCTCAGCATACAGCCCAGAGAAGCAAGAAGAACCGGAAGAACCGGAAGAAGCATTCTTCCCGGAGGTGTAGGCATACCTGCCCAGTCATGAGTTGTCCATAGAATGAGAAGCAGTAAGTATATCAACGCGGGAAGACCGAGCCATATAAAGAGATCGGAATATCTCTTTCTGAGCAGAGGAAGTCCTGCAAGTCCCGCGAGTATCCATGGAGCTTTCCAGAGGAGGCCTGATTCGATGTCCACCAGCGAGGCCCCGCATGCAAGCAGTATTGCCGGTGTCCTGAAAAGAGGTTGAATTATCAAAGCCTTGAGAAAATCTATATTCCCATATCTTACCCAGAATATGCGACCGCCCGTAAACAGATCAAATGACAACCCAAGGATTACGACACCTGCAATAACAATTGGAAGAGCGAACTTCCTCTTCCCTTCCGTCCTGATAAACAGAGCCAGAAGAAGACCAGCGGAAATACCCGCGAATCTGAACTTTATCAGAACAAGAACTAAGGATATGATGATAATCCATAATGTACGTCTGAATAATGTACGTCTGGATTCAATCGCCAACAGAACTCCTGCAATAAAGATAAGCAGAGCCAGCCATCCGGGATACACCAGCCCGAGAATTCTAGAACCTGGAACAAGAAGAAATCCCAGAACCGCAAGGTATCTCCAGTTCGCCAGTCCTTTCCTTTTGAAAAGCTCTGAGAGAAGCATAACCGCTGCAAGCGCAAAAAGAAGGTTCATTCCTCGTAATCCGGCAGATGAAAGTGGATACCCCGGAATCATTAAAGCCGGATAAAGAAGCTGATGATGAGTAACCAAAGCGGATGGATCTCCACGTTGGTGAGTCAGATTACCGAATTTTCCGGATCCTGGCGAAACAAAGCCTTCCGTTATTGTGGCATAATGCGGCTCATCACCTGTAAATGGAACGAGAATAATAATGAGAGGAATCAGAGGAATCAGAGCACGAAGGATACCAGCAGGCTTTCTGGAAACATCGAGGAGACCGGGAAATATGCCCATGAATCCGGATGCCACTGCCAGTATTTCAACCGCCGGACTTATTCCCCAGAACAGCGATAAAAGCAGGTGAACCGCAAGAAGAATCTTCGATAATTCCGGCACTTTTCCTTTTCCGTAGACAGCCCCGGTAAGAATCCATGATAAGGGAATAAGCCTTCCAAGAGTACCCGGAAAGGGCATTCCGAGAACACGCCATAGAAC
>DAOWJX010000013.1 GCA_030640155.1 Candidatus Aegiribacteria sp.
ACATAGATGAGGGATTCCCGGTCAGCAGGGATAACAGGTTTGACTCAGGATTTCCAGTATTATCTTCAATTCCGATATCTGATGAGAAACGTATCGCGTCTATTACGATTTTCTCCCCTGCGGTGCCTGTGTAATCACCGATTATCACTGATAAACCCTCTGATGCGTTCCAGGAACCTCCCAGAGGAACCCATTCGTTTGCGTATGAAGACTGCTGAATAGTCAGAGTATCCTCTGTTCCATCATGAAGGATTCTATAACTTGCTTCAGCTGTTCCGCCTTCCGGCAACCAGGTCTCAAGCATATATGAGAGACTGCTGTCTGGAAGTTCAAAAGTCCACTCAGCCCAGTTTATATCCGGGCCTGATGAGATGGAATACGTATGGAAGTATCCGTAGAACTGCCCGCCTTCCGTAACATTGCACCAGTACTGTTCCGGACCATGTACGGTGAATCGGCTCTCCAGATTATCCGTGATGTTGTCCGTCCAGATATCACCGCAGAAGGATTCTTCAAGACAGTCCCATAGCTCAATTCGGGATCCGTCGTATCCGAGAGCCCATATTCCAACTCCCTGAAGATCGGCTTCCCTGATCATATCGTACTTCAGTGAAAGACTTTCCTCATCATCATACCATCCCTGGTTCCAGACTCCGCTGTAGAAAGCGTACCAGGGTGTGAGTGATTCGTTGTCCCAGAGCCTTCCGTACGTTTCAGCCCTGTTCACAAGTGTAGTATAGAAGAGGGTAGCGCAAGTGCCGATGACCGTTGAATGAGGTGAACTCCCTTCTGTTTCCCACTGGTGCCCGTAGTAGGGAAGACCCACGACAATTCTGTCATGATGCTCAGGAGCATACGTCGCATAATCCCCCATGCACCAGATCATGTTGCTGGATGACTCGGATGTGGCTCCCCATCCGGTTAAAGGGCAGCAGGGTCCAGCAACGGATGACCATGAGCCATGAAACGGGTAACACATCATGAAAAGGGCATCGCAAATATCTGCAAGTTCCGAATAATCGAAAGTACCCCCCCAGTCTACCGGAGGTGTACAGATCGATAGGTGGCTCCCGGGGGCGTAAGTATCGAGTTCAGCTCTGAGATCGTACATGAACGAAGTGAGGTTATCTCTGTCACTGGAGCTGACATTCTCAAAATCTATTGATACGCCCTCAACGGGATAGTTATTGACAAGGTCAACAATTGTATTGATGGCAGCATCTCTGTTTGTTGTAAGAATTAAATGGATTCCGTAGGAGGAGAAATTCACAACAGTTACAACTGCTGTGCCACCAGCGGCGTTCGTGCCTTCAATTGCTTCGGTGAATATTGAGGGGAATCCGTTCCAGTCCGTAATTATACCGGAGCTTCCCATATCCACGCAGAAACAGGCAAGAATACTTATAAGGTCGTATCTAAGCCATGTATCATCCCCCCAGTATGGAAGAAAACCATACACGGTTCTGTTAAGTGTTCTCCCTCCGTCTTCACCTGAAACATTGAGTGAAATTGATCCGCGATGTTCATTGTGATCAATCTGATGTTGATGCGGAAGTTCGATTCCGGGCAGTTCACCTGAACCCGGCCCCGATATCAGAAGTGATAATACTGCAATATGCCACATGATATCCTCAACTCTGCTTATTTAACAAATATCCTCTGATCTATCCGCAGTCAACTATCAACATTGGCAATTAACATGCGAATTATCGCACAGGAGCCTCTGTTATCCTGGCTCTTGACCGTCTTTGAAAAAATTTGCAGTCTTTATTCCCTACTATCTGAAAGGTTTGAAGTGACAGACAGGGAAAAAGTAGAGAATTTCGCACAAATGATTGAATTCAGAACTGTATCCGCACAACCCGGCTCTTCCTTCGATATAGCACCTTTCCTGCAACTCCAGGATTACTTGCTGGAGGTCTTTCCAGCAGTTCATAATAATTTCCAGAGAGAGGTAGTCAGCAGGGGAAGCCTGCTCTACACTCTTCCCGGATACAATCCTTCACTGAAGCCGATCATGCTCACAGCCCATCTTGATGTTGTTCCAGCGGAGGAAGGAGAAAAATGGCCTCATCATCCTTTCAAAGGGATAATCGAGAATGGTCGGGTCTGGGGTAGAGGCTCTGTGGATTACAAAATAGGTGTTGCAGGAATGCTTCAGGCCTGCGAAGATATTCTGAACGAGGGATTTCTGCCTGCCCGGCCTATTCTTCTGGCTTTCGGTCATGATGAGGAAACCGGAGGGATGAGCGGAGCGGCTGAAATAGTCAGGCTGCTCCTAGAAAGAGATATTCAGCTCAGTTCTGTTCTTGATGAAGGAGGATACATATACACTCTGCCCTGGCTCCGGGAGGATGTGGCAGTTATCGGCCTTGCCGAAAAGGGGTATCTTACTCTGAGATTGATTGCCAGGGGTGAACAGGGTCATGCATCTGTACCGGGTGTTCGGACTGCCGCGGGGGCTCTTGGCGAATGCCTTTCTCTCCTGGAGAAACACCAGATGCCTGCAAGATTAAGTCAACCTGTGGACAGAATGTTCCGGGTAACCGAGAATCTTCTTATCGATTTGCTTCGAGATGAATTTGCATCGCTTTCCCTCTCGGAAATGACAAAGATCATCGAGAAGTGGTCTTTAGGTAATGCTTTTATCAGGACAACAACGGCACCAACGATGCTTCATGGAAGCAGTAGAGAGAATATTCTTCCTTCAGAGGTTGTTGCTCTTGTTAATTTCAGGTCGGTTCCCGGAGATCATTCAAATGATATCGTGAAGCATGTGAAGGAAATAGCTTACCCTCTCGGCATTGAGGTTGAATTCGAGGACATCAGGAAAGTATTCGAGCCTTCCTCGGAAGCTTCAACGGAAACTGATGATTATCGGTCAATCTGCGAGGCTGTTGCGGAAATCTGGCCAGGGTTAGCAGTTGCACCAGGCATCTTTCCAGCTGCCACGGATTCCAGGCATTATGGGCGGATTGCTGATAATGTCTACAGGTTCGTCCCTGCTCACCTTGGAGAGAATGGGCTCAGTGTTCTCCACTCCGAAGGGGAATCAGTTTCTGTTGAAGACTACCTGAATGCAGTTGAGTTCTATACCTTATACATCAGAAAGATGTGCGGAGGATAAGAAATGCTTTCGAACAACCAGAATCGATTGCAGAGAACAGTACGTACAACTTCTGCGGGTCTTCTGCTCAATGTTATTCTGTCAGGCGGGAAAATCGCAGGAGGAATAATCGGTTACAGTCACGCACTGGTTGCTGATGGTGTGCATAGCCTGGCTGACTGTTTTACGGATATAGCGATTCTTGTTGGAGCACATTTCTGGACAAAACCTTCCGACGAGAATCATCCACATGGTCACGCGAGGATTGAGACGATGGTTTCGGGATTTGTAGGTTTTGTAATGATACTGACAGGCCTGCTGATTGCCTGGAAATCTTTCGGGTCAATCATGAAGCCGGCTGCCAATCCTCCTGGATGGATTACTTTTGTAATCGCTATGATCTCCATTGCTTCAAAGGAACTACTCGCCAGGTGGACCCTTAAAATGAGCAGGATACTCAAATCACCGGCTCTTGCCGCGAATTCCTGGCATCAGCGTTCTGATGTTCTCAGTTCCATACCGGTTGCGGTAGTTGTTCTTGCAGCAAGAATTGAACCAACTCTGATTTTCCTTGATGGAATTGGAGGGGCTATCGTTTCCATATTCATCTTCAAACTGGGTATTGATATCCTCCGTCCGGTTCTCTGGCAGCTCAGCGATTCAGCCGCGCCGCCTGAGATCAGGGATGAACTGAGGAAAATAGCTCTCTCTGTGAGTGGTGTGCTTGATGTTCATGATCTCAGAACCCGGTTTCATGGAGATGGGATTCAGGCTGATATGCATATTGTTGTTGACGCTGATCTTCAGATGAAAAAGGCTTTTTCAATCCTGAAATCAGTTGAAAAGGCGCTCTACCAACTCGGCCCCGGTGTTACAGATGTTCTGGTAAGGCTGGAGCCTAATGAAACGAAATATCCTGTTTCAGAACACGTAATTCCGGTAGATTCATAATAATAGGCAGTACTTGCTCCAGCTTCGGAGAAGTATATACTTATACGTAGTGGTTCATTCTGAAAGAGGAGCAGGAATGAGTTTCCGCATCAGCAGCAGTGCTTTCAAGAATAACGACTATATCCCTTCCTGGTACTCAAAACCGGGAGGTAATTCATCCCCGCCAATCGGATGGACAGAACCTCCTGAAGGAACCAGCAGCCTTGCGCTGATTGTATCATGCATGGATCCGAAAAGCAATAAGGAATACTGTCACTGGGTAATGTACAATATCCCTCCTCGGGAAGGAACTGTTCAAGGAAAGCAACCTCACAACGACGTGGCATTCGAAGGAGCGCTGCAGGGAGTCAACAGCTTCGGAAAACTTGGATGGGATGGACCGGATGAAAGTGATTCGGATCAGGTCATGAATTTCACGCTTTATGCGCTTGATATCAGGCTTGATCTGCCACCTGCGGCTTCCATGGATGATGTTGAGGTTGCAATGAACGGGCATGTTCTGGAACAGAGCAAACTTAGCGGACTGTGTTAGTCCTGGCGGAAACAGCTTTTCTAATCTTTAATGATCTCCGATCGGGAGGAACGATTGAAGTCTCAGGAATTGAGAAGTAAATTCGCGTCCTTCTGGAATTTCGATCCCGATATGGTATTTCTGAACCATGGATCTTTTGGAGCCTGTCCAACAGAAGTGAACAGCTATCGTGCGGGCCTTCTGAACAGGCTGGAGAAACAGCCTGTTGATTTCATACAGAGAGAATACATGCCGCGAATACCTGGAATTCTTGAGAAGCTCGAGAATTTCACAGGTGCTTCTCCAGGTTCCATTGTCCTTGTAACCAATACGACTACCGGAATAAATACAGTTCTCTCCAACCTTTCAATCAACCCCGGAGATGAACTGTTATTCACAGGGCAGGAATACTTCTCCTCAGCTAATATTCTTAGAACGAATGCGGCGAAGTACGATGCGAAATATGTTGAGGTGCCGATAGAGAATCCCGTATCAGGCCCTGATCAGGTTATCGATTCCATCATGTCAGGAGTAACATCTCGAACCGTTCTTGTTCTGATTGATCACATCTCCAGCCCAACAGGAATAATTTTTCCCGTGAAGGAACTTGTTCGCAGGTTTGATCAGCTTGGAATAGATGTTCTTGTGGATGGCGCCCATGGCCCGGGTATGATTCCTCTGAATCTTGAGGAACTTGGTGCTGCTTACTACACAGGTAACTGTCATAAATGGTTGTGCGCTCCGAAAACATCGGCATTACTGTATGTCAGGCCGGACAAACAGAAGAATTTCCGACCAGCTCTGATTAGCCATGTTGCTTCCGAATTCGATATTGAGATGTCCGATTTCCAGATTGAGTTTTTCTGGAACGGCACAATCGATCCTACACCAAGAATGTCTATTCCGTTCACCATCGACTTTATGGAGAGTCTTCATCCGGACGGATGGACCGGGATAATGAATGAGAATCATGAGAAAGTCGTCAGAGCTGAAGGATTCATCTGCAAGCAACTGGGGATTGAACCATACTGTCCTGAGAGCATGATCGGTTCTATGGCAGTTGTTTCACTGCCCTGGAAGCCACTTTCGGATTTACTTCCTCCAGAAGGGATTGACCCGCTTCAGAACTGGCTTCTCCGTAAAAAGCAGATTGAAATTTCAGTTACTTTCACAAGTATTCCACAGGGCAGATTCCTTAGATTTTCTGCCCAGCTCTACAACTCTGATGAAGAATTCGAGTATCTATGCAGATCCCTGGCAGAAGCACCGGTAAACCTCTTGTGACGGGGATATATTTAATATCAGCAATCGGAAACACAGAAGGAGATAAATATGATCGTACGCAAATATACTGATATAGAAGCAGCTGACGTTGAGATCGAAGGAGCGGTTGGAGTTTCGATAAGGGTTCTGATAGGTAAAGATGACGGAGCACCCAATTTCATAATGCGCCGTTTTACAATTGCCCCCGGCGGGAAGACGCCCTATCACACACATTCATGGGAACATGAGGTTTATACTCTTAATGGCAGGGGAGAAGTACGGCAGGGGAATTCAGCGAGGGAACTGTCTGTAGGGTCGGTAGTTCTCGTTATTCCGAATGAAGAGCATAACTTCGTGAATACCGGAGATGAACCCCTTGATTTCCTCTGCATCATCCCAATTTAAATCAAAGAATCACAAAAGGGGTCGAACCTTGAATCTTAACATTTGATACAAGTTAATTACTAATAGTCATAATATTAGTGCAATCTGTAATATGATACAGCTATATCAGTGATTCCATCCACTCCTGAGCCTCGAGTAGAATGCTTCTGTTAA
>DAOWJX010000057.1 GCA_030640155.1 Candidatus Aegiribacteria sp.
CGGGGGGCATCTGTCGGATATCAGAGATACTGTTCGTACGGGTATCCACATAAACCCGGAAATAGAAATTCGGGAAAGCCACATCATAACCTGTGGAATCAATCCATTCGTAAAAGCCACGGGGGGACCTGATCCCTGCAAGGGAAGGTATGACATTTGGTGAAGCTGTCACATCAAAATAAATCCCGTTTTCGTATGAACCCGGATTTCCATTACTTACGTAGTTGTAATACCTGTCCTCCGGCAGAATCATCCAGGAGCTGCCGCCGTGATAGAGTACGAAATTATTGGACCGCCCCTCTGCTTCGGTCATGTAAGAGTAGTTCACCCAGGGCATATCCTCAATATCACCGCTTCTCCACATCTCTATGGCAGAGTCAGATCTGCCTGCGCTCTCTATAAGCAGATAATCCCCATCGATCCAGTCCGAGCAGCCCCAGAAGTCGGAAGCTGTGGTGCGGTATTTCACGCCGGTTTCCAGGTCAATTACGTATACAGGCCCTCTGCTGGTACCGGTACCATCGCCTCCCACCGCATAGTACCTTCCGGAGGGGCTGATATTTCTCACACATAGGGCCCAATCGAATTTCTCATAATTCAAACCCCATTCGCCTTTAAAAACGTATGTGATGTTATACTGATACTCTTGACCAAGGCAGGCAATTGTGACCCCATCACGGCTGTAAAGGATCTCACTCTCTGCGGGATTCTCCATGCGCTCGGCCTCTTCATCGGTTATCCCGGGTATATCGTAGGCTGTGGAAAAGGGCTGTATGCTATCAACATCCAGCTGGTAGGAATCGGGAATCGGAGGAATATCTCCAGGTATTCCTGCATACTGTGCCGCAGCCGGACAGGGCGCGATGACTATTGCAAAGAGAATTAACTCAAACAGATGTTGCTTCATCAGAGCTTTCATCATTTATCCCTTCTTATATCCGGCCTTGGAGGGTCATTCAGAAGGTCAAGGGTTTCTGGAACGGAGTGCACTTTTCTCCAGAACCTGATGCGGGCTTTCGCGGGGTCGGGTTGCGGAACCGGTTCGTCCTTCACAAAGGGGTCGTAGAATTTTCCTTTAAGAAGATCCCGCCAGCCTTCGGCGCTGTACACTTTGTATGTCTCTCTTTTCTCGTCGGGCACTTTCGGCCAGAGGACTTCGTTCCAGAACAGAAGGTATCTGGGATCGGCAAATACATCATCCCAGGTAATGCCCATGAATTCGGCCATGAACCTGTGGCTGTTTCTGAGTTTTCCCAGGTTATCATCCGTAGGGCCGAACGCCTCTATTGCCTGAGCGCAGGCCGGTAGAAGACCGATAACCTCGATGTAAAGGGCATCCCATTCGTGCTCCACATTTGAAAGCTCCGCCATAAGCGTTCCCTGGAATTCAAGTTCGGCAATACTCTCAACCTCCGAATAGGTCTTCATTGCAAGTTGCTGCTGGTGATCAACAGTCGGTGAATGAATTTCTTCAGCCTGCTGCAGGGTTTCCTTTGCGGCTTCGATAAGAGGCTCCCTGCTCATCTCAAAAAGAACCCCGTCCTCGACTATAAGAGTATTGAAGTGAACAGCGTTCTCAGCCTGTTCTTCAAGCTCGAATATCCTGCTGTAGAACCTGCCCTGCTTTTCCCTCGCATCAGTGCCCATGGAATCGTAAGCCATATGGTAACCGGCTGCCGCGATACTCGCGGGAGGGATCGCTCCGTCAGAAGCGGAATCTCCCTCAACACTCGTTGAAGCCTGTTCCTCAGGGGGCAATGCGGGTTCGGATGCAAGTTCTCCTATAAGGACAGCAACTTCACCAAAGTCGGGATCCATGGTTATGGCCGCCATGTCAGCACCGTCTTCAGCTTTTACATAAAGGGATTCAACGAGTTCCTTGGCTCTTACAAGTTTTTCGTTTCCAGTACCCAGGCTGGACGTGTAGTTACTCACGGAGAAACGGAATCCGTCCAGAATCTGCTTAACTGTGGAGTCCATCGCTCACCTCCATGAAACTTTTTTCAAGAACAGCCATCTGCTCATCGGTGAAAATGATGCGGTCCCTGTATGGTTTATAAGTCATGATCTTTTCCCATGAGATATCCGCGTCGGCTTCATTCATCAGTTTCCAATACGCCTGAAATTTCATCAGAGATCTCTCTTCATCAGCTGATCCCACAGCATCGGTGTTTAGATGAAACAGAGCGTTAATAATCGAACCCATGGCATTTATAGCTTTGTTCTCGTTAAAGGATATTTTAGTGTTCTGCTCAAAATCTTCGAGTTTTTGACTGAGCTCAGCGTGGGTTTCAGAAGATTCGATTATTCCGAGCCGTAGCCTGTCCTCCTCAGCCTTTCTCTCCTGTTCGAGCTTCTCATAGATGAAAGCACGGTTTTCGTACCGGTCGTAACTTTCAGCCTTTGCTGTTGAGACCATGTTCCCGGTCTGCTGAATCCTCTTCTTGAACTCGGCGGGAGAACCTGCTTCCTCCATCATTTCAAGATAATACTCGCAATCCTTTATCCTGGCTCTGTTAAGCTCAGTTTTTGTTCTGAACTGCTTCAGCTGTGACGTGAAGTACCGTTTCTGCATTTCAAAGGAATCGATCATGCAAACCGCCTTTCATTGCGCTATGGTAAGATTGATTTCCGAGATAGCGACATCCTGATAAGTGGATCCTGGATATATCTCAAGTATTTCAAATGTAAGACTGTCATCCTCATCAAGGGTCAGATTCCCGAGAAACCGGATAATCTGTATGTCCATTGTGTCTTCCAGTTCGGCTACCATAAGTGGAATATCATTCAGACAGATAAAGAATTTTCTGATCCTTGCGTTCTCCAGCCATCCGCCACCAGGCTTGCAGTAGCCGTTTCTTATGGAGAAACCTTCGACGATGAATTTTCCATTGGTTGAAACAGTTAATACCTCACCGTGCCCGTAGCCATATGCACCTTCAACCCACGCTGTTTCAGGATCTCCATCGGTAAGATTATCAGCCGAATAATCGTTGCCGGCCTGCCCTGCAAGCTCTGAAGACGCTTCAACAGAAAGGTCATATAGTTGGGAGGAACCGCTGATTCCACTGCAGCTGCTCAGAACAAGCGGCAGGTCACATCCCCCTCCGTCCATCCAGAAATTTCTGACTTCTTCCCCTGATATGAGCGTCGTATCATATGAACTTGTTATGGTTGAGTATTCTGTAAAACCTGCGATCATGGGTGTCATCTGTCCGGGGAGGAACCACCCGGTCAGCCGGAACAGAGATTCCAGAGCGGGATCGGTTATCGGCCTTCCAAGAGCTGCATCTTCGATGTTTTCAAGAAGGATCAAGTATGCAACCTGGTCCCGGGGACTGCTGCAGTACATCTCCAGATCTACATCGACCCATTCTCTTCGAAGAGCAGTCATCGGCAGCAGGAAATCGAGCCCTGCAGACTCCATGATAGTTCGGCATTCGGAAAGATCCCGCTGCAGCCCTATTACGGTTTCCAGCTTTTCCTGATCGAAAGGGAGGTCACCATAGACGGAGATCACCCTGGAGAGGTAACTGTGTGGTTCCTCCGACCACATATCTGACATGCCGTACACGGCGTTTTCTAATAATCGAGCAACACTCTCGGCAGAGAGATGGGTTTCTATTTGATTAAGGACTTCCAGGGCAGCGGGATAGACCTCTTCTGGCGTCCAATGAGAGTAGAGCTCAGTTTCATGGAATGGACAGTAGTCATCTCCGAACAGACCATATTCGAAACCCCTTTCATCCACCCATAAATGACCGGATGAAGTAATCGTAAGATCCTCAACCGGTTTCCAGTCCGTGAAATGCCAGGTGACCCGGTTTCCGTCAACCTGTGGAGAACCGTTCCAGTCCGTCCATGTGCAGACTGAATCGGAGAGCATGGAGAAGGGATACTGTTCCGGCAGGGTTATTGAGATGACAGCATCGCCTATCCTGCCGGCCCAGAGGGCTCCCGAACGGACTACATAGGTGAAGGAAGCTGTATAGTTTGCATACGATCTGTAATTCCATCCGGTATTGTATGTGTTAACGAGCCTTACAGTCTGCTCCGGCTGAAAATGCATTTCCCAGCAAGCTATCAGTGGCCAGAAAACAAGCCTTTTATCCCTGCTGGCAAGACCTTTTTCATAGGTAATCCCGTACTCCACGCTATCAGTGAATGCCCTGAACTGAAACCAGTCAGGTACCATTGAATCTGCAGGAATATCCCTGGTTTCCTTATCGGACATCTCCTCAAGAGCCCTGTCGTAATACCAGTCTGTTCTTGAAGCATAATTGTGCATTCCGTAAAACGATTCGAAAGGAAAACCAACCGATACATCCAGAGGCTGATCGGTGAGATTCCTGAGATAGAATACACAGGTGACATTCATTTCAGGAGCATCATAGTAGATCATGTTTCCGGTGGGCACTATGGAAACGCTCTCGGCCTCCATGGTGATCTGGTCAGTTTCGATGGGCATGGCGCCTCTTCCATCGGGAAAGACCCACATAGTGGCTGAATCAGATACAGCCGTACCTGCAAGAAAGCAGAGAAAAAGAAGAAAACAGCCTTTAAACATCGTTCAACCCCTTTACAGAAATAATCTTCAATATTTTAGCGTACTGAAATAGTACTTTCATGTCAAGCAAATGAAGTACTGTTATTAATTTTGAATTGACAACGCTAGATCAATGTTAATAATATCCCTTTGTATACTGCAGTGAAACAGGAGATACCGGAGAGATTATAAGTGAATCCAAAAAGAGTGCTCGGCAAGTATCTGCAAAGGTCACACCGCTTCCCGTGGGTAAGATTTCGGGGCAGGAGGAACCTGATAATCAGGATGGACACAACGAACAGGTGTAACCTTCGCTGTTCGATGTGTTCCATGCGGTTGGCTGACAAGGATCCTGACCGGAAGTGGCACGATATAGACCCTGATCTATTTGACAGGATAGCTTCCGAGTTGTTCCCCATAGCCTCTGTCGTTGGACTCTCGTGCGGCGCGGAGCTGTTCGTCAATCCGGATTTCGGCAGATATCTCGACCGCCTCTACCGGGCTGATGTGCCTGTCAGAGAGGTTGTGACAAACGGTATTCTTCTCACTGCGGAGAATATCGCTGTCCTGCTTGATTCTCCCCCTACGTCACTGTTCGTATCAATAGACGGGGCCACTCCCAAAACCCATGCCAGGATAAGAGGCGGTGCGGACCTGGATCTTATCATCGGCAATATGATGGAACTGGTCTCCGAAAGAGACAGAAGAGGAATGAGGTTCCCGAAGCTATCTTTCAGTGTGACACTGCAGAAAAGCAACTTACATGAACTGACGGATATTCTGAAACTCGCGTCCGGAGTGGGAGCGGTATCCGTGGGCGTTGTTCCACTGGTGCCGTTCTCAGGACTGGACATGACCGGGGAAACGATAGATCCTGATTCACCGGAGGTTTCCAGGCAGATCCGTCTGGCCAGCGATATCGCCTCCGACCTTGGGCTTTCTTTCAACTTTCCTTCTGAACCTTCTCCGGAAAAGCTGTCTTCATGCCCCTATCTCGATAACTGGGTATACATAGACCCCGACGGCAGAATTAATCCCTGCCCGCACTGGAATACTTCCGAACCGCTCGGAAATATGTTCTGCAACAGTTTCTACGAGATATGGAACGGTCCTGCATACACGGCACTCAGGGACAGAATTTCAAGAGGAGTCTATACCAGCAACTGTGCGCTATGCCCGGAGATGTCAAGATCTGGCCGTGAGATCCCGAAAAGTTAAGCAAAACATCCAGCCGGTAAAAAAGAACGCTTCTGTAACCATCCAGTGTGCGCTGGGCAGTTTCTTTCC
>DAOWJX010000301.1 GCA_030640155.1 Candidatus Aegiribacteria sp.
CTGCTGATGTAACAGTTGTTGACGAATCGGCCGGTGCCCTTACGCATTACAATCTTGCGGGAGGTGAGAAATGAAACGCGTCAAGAATATAATCTACGGACTCGCGGCTCTTTTCATCCTGCTGGTTATTACCGGAGCATTCTTCACCATATCTGAAACCGAACAGGCCGTGGTTCTTCAACTTGGAAATCCTGTCAGGGTAATCGTCGGCAACCGAACTGCAGGGGAAATGGCCGAACTGGAACTATGGATGGAAGAACACGCTGAGGGAGTTGCTCTGAGTCAGGGAGCAGGACTCTACTTCAAAATACCGTTTCTTCAGCAGGTGAAGATATTCGACGATAGAATTCTTGAATACGATGATCCTCCTGCTGACGTTGTCACAAAGGACAAGAAACACATTAAGGTCGACTGCTACGCCAGATGGAGAATAGAAAACCCCCTTCTGTTTCTCAGGAGTGTCCGTTCGGAAACAGGAGCAATGTCACGCCTTGATGACATAATCTATTCCATGATCAGGCAGGAGCTCGGCAAGAGCAATCTGATTCAGATTGTAAGAAGCACCAATGATCCGATTGGTCTTGATGACTATGTATGGCTCGTTAGCAGCGTAGCTTATGCTGACACTCTGGCGGATATCGTCATCGATGAAGAAGGGGAAATTCAGGAGACCATAAGGCTTATAAGGATGACTCCCTCGCAGGGCAGAATCGCGATACTTGAAAGAGTAACCGAAACCTGCAGACTGATGGCCAAAGAGTACGGCATATACATCGTTGATGTTCGGATTAAGCGGGCGGACCTTCCTGTTGAGAACCAGATTGCCGTCTTCACCAGGATGCAGGCGGAGAGGAACCGGATTTCAACCAGATACCGCGCAGAGGGCAGAAGAATGTCCAATATTATCATCGCTGATACTGACCTCAGGGTTGATTCAATACATGCAGGTGCCAGCAGGGAAGCTCTTGAATACAGAGGAATAGCTGATAGCACTGCGGCGGCCACATATGCGAATGCTTACAACAGCTATCCCGATTTCTACAACTTTGTCCGTTCACTTGAAACCCTTGAGGCTGTTCTGGACAGCACCAGTCAGATAATCGTGGGAACCGATGGTATTTTCGAATATCTTGTCTCTACCCCGGGTAAGTTTCTTTAACATCTGAATAGAGAACAGGCGGATGATCCATGAGTGATATCTTTGACGATGACAGATACTGCTTCGTCTGCGGAGAGAAGAATCCTCATGGACTCCGCCTGAATCCCGAAGGAAAAGACGGCAGGGCGATCATTCTCTGGACGCCGGAAAAGAAACATCAGGGATATACCGGCATAGTTCATGGTGGTCTTCTCTCAACTGTGCTTGACGAGTCGATGGCGTACGCCGCTATGAGTGTGGGAGGATTTTGCGCTACAGTTGAAATATCGGTCAGGTTCAGAAAAAAAGTGATTACGGGAGAACCTGTAACGGTAGAAGCAGAACTGATAGAACAGCGTGGAAGGATATTGAAACTTCAGGCTTCCCTTTTTCAGGAGGGTGTTGAGAAAGCTTCCGCTAAAGCAACCTTCATTTCGGTTCCCGGCGAAAGACAGGGATAGTTGAATCTTCCCCGTGTTCTGCTTACAGGAGCTGCGGGAAGACTTGGATCAGTAATAAGGGAAGACCTGTCTGAAAGATGGAATATCACGCCGGTATCCAGATCCGGGCGAATGAAAACGGCAGTATTTGATCTTCTGTCTTTGAAAGACATGGAACGACTTTTCGATCAGGACTTTGATCTTATAGTTAACACTGCCGCCATAACCGAACCGTCCGAATGCGTGCTTGATCCGGTGAAGTCCTGGAAACTGAACACATTATGGCCTCGCCGACTGGCCATTCACTGTGCTGCCCAATCAATACCCATGATTCATTTTTCAACCGATCTGGTCTACAGCGGCGGGATACCTCCATATACCGAAAGTTCTCCAGCTGTTCCATCATCTCTGTATGGCTGGACCAAACTCATCGCAGACAGGTTCGTGCTCAACAGATATCAGGAGGCTCTCATAATCAGAACCTCTGTGTTATGCGGGGAAGTGAATTCGACCAGAACAACGTTTTCTCAGGATATTCTGGCCGGAAGAGTTCGGAATGTATACGTGGACTGCTGGCGAAATCATACCCCCATCCACGGGCTTGCAGGTATTCTTCCCGATCTTCTGGAGAGATCCTTTTCCGGAATACAGATCGTCGCGGGAAAGTATGCTCGGTCGCGTTCAGCTTATGCCGAAGAGCTGCTCACAAATGAGGGGAAGGATATATCAGATCTGATTCTGACCTACGCCCCTCCGAACACCCCATCAAAACTCCACCTCCAGGTACGTAGTCTATTTCGTCAACTTGTTGACCAGATATGCTTGAATATGGATAATAAATAATAGAATATCAATAAATCCTTGAACCAACGTCGAAGATAACGAACACCATGCAGGCTTTGCTATTGAAAGCAATAGGACAATTGATTTTCCGCAATCCCATGACCTGCTCACAAAGCAGCCATTCGTCCCGATTAACCTCCGATTCTCTGCCTGAAACTGACCATACAGCCCGAAACAAGCCTGCTCAAACATGCCTTCCCCCAGATTTTCACTGGAAGCACCGCATCAGGAAC
>DAOWJX010000021.1 GCA_030640155.1 Candidatus Aegiribacteria sp.
CTTCGAACGGGCCGATTCTGAGTGTATCCGAAACAACTTCGGAATGCAGAGTGAACCATTCAGGTTCATTCCCGCAGCTTGTCCTGTGCCGCTCAATAAAATCCTCTATCTCGGCCTGACTCTGAAAAGGTGACCGAACACCGCCGCATACGGAGCATATGGGAAATCCGGAGAATGCTTTTCCGGGAGGAACAGCGTCTCCGAATCTCTTGGGACCAAGATTAACAAGCCTCAGCCTCTCCTCATGCAGGAACCGGTAATCGATCGATCCGACAGTACCGTAATAGCCTTCTTCATGCCTTCCCAGAGGTATGACATGCTCAAGAAAAGATACCCGGAACCGATAATCATTCTGATCGTTTATCTGCCCCGCGTCATCAAGGCTTACATCAACCAGCCGAAGTGATCTGACCTGATGCCAGTCAACAGCTCCGCCAATGGTACTCTTAGACGCAGCATCGATCAAACGCCCTGATTCAGGATCGAATTTCATCTCTGCTATAAGCCGGGAAGTTGAGAATTGCGGATCTTGAGCCTGAAGCCTGTAGAAATCCAGCCTGCTAACCTTGAACTCATTCCCGTTGGCATATATGAGATTCGCCGGTGTGAATTCCCGTATTGCCTGCTGAACGTTTCGGGACAGGTTCATCAGCGGATTAATACATGACGCGGTAACACTGTCTCGGAACAGCGCATAACCGGGAAGCAAACCCTTCCGGGCAAGATAGGAAAGTGTATAGTTCTCCCTGCTCGACCTCCATAGAGCATCCTCCGCGGAGCGGTAGTTCTCCATCCTCCGCCTGTCATCCTTTTCAAGGCGCTCTCCCTTCCGCTCCTTCTCCAGAATCTTGCTTACAATGCTTCTGTATGATTTAACTTCAGACAGTAAACAATCCGCAACACTCTGCAGATCACGCGGCATTTCAGCGAGCATCGACCGCAACGCGGGTTTTAAAACAACTCCCGCGTACTCCTTCGGCCAGTTCATCAGAAACGTCTTCTCAAGGCTTTCAAGGAGCTCTTTTTTATGCTCTCGCAAAAGATCGGCAAAGTCCGTGAAATCCTGAACCTCTTCCCTGACAACAGACTTGCCATCATCATTCTGTTTTTCAAGATAGGAACGGATATACGTAGGGAACGCCCTTTCAAGGATTTCCTGATCACTTCCGCACAGCCTTCGCAGTTCTGTCAGGATCATTGAATAGACATGTTTGCGAACGAGCGGACTGTTCTGCATGGAAAAGGATGGTATGCGTACGCTTCCGCTTATCATTTCCGGAGGTCTCGCATAGAAATAGTGATCGTGTTTCCGTTTCCTGCAGTATGTGAACACTGCGCCTCTTCTGTGTTTTCGACCTACCCTTCCTCCCCGCTGAGCATAATTCGCGGGTGAAGGGGGAACGTTCCGCATCATGACCATCTCAAGCTTGCCTATATCAACACCAAGTTCAAGAGTAGGAGTAGCGACAATGCAGTTGACACTGCCCCCCGCTTTCTTGAACTCGGTCTCGGTTTTCTGCCTGTCCGCTCTGGGGAATCTGCATAGATGTTGATGACATGAAGCGGTCAGCTACATAGCTACCTGCTTCTTTTGAATACTTCCTTGAAAACCATCCATCGCTGTCATGCCGAATCTCTCATCCATCCCTGAAAACAGATCCCGCAGAAACTCGTTACCCGCCAAATCCAGGTCATTATCAAGATCGAAGGTGAGACTTCTCACATGGATATCACCTACCATGATATCAACGGGTTTTTCCAGTTTAACTGGATAAATAAGTATCGCTTCCCCGCAACCCTTGAGTTCTGCGTATGCAACAACCTGATTGATATCATCGTTTGAGGGTTTTCCTGAATCGGGCCATTTGTATTTCGTATCGAGAACTGCAACGCTATTACCGTACACATCATACAAAACCAGGTCAATGAGCCAGGTAACAGGTCCTCTTCGTACTCTGCTCTGTGTATCCACCCTGAGATTGGTTTTGTTCTCTATCTCTTTCTTCATCCAGTTAGCAACGCACTTCTCGAACAGAGCAGCCATATCAACCAGGAATGGGGGCATCTGTCTTGTTCCCAATGCCATTTCAGGCCCGATACTGTCCAGGAAGAAACCGCACAGACCATGCATTTGGGCATAATCATTATTCAACCTTGTGTACTGCCTGCCCCGACAGTCATTGCCGGTAAACGATTCAAGTGAGCAGACGGAAAGCATGGTTCTGTATGCATGCCTGACGGCGGTAAGGAATCTGTCAGAACACATACCTGCCCTGAGAATACAAAACAAAGTCCAGAGAATTATCTGATTATCCTCAACATCTGCCGTATGTTCCTGGAATTCACATTCTATCTTGACCTCCCAGGGCCGGCGGATCATCGATCTTATATCCAACCTGCCACGCACATAAGGCAGTGCTTCCTTCCTGTCCACATAGGTTCTATACAATCCCCTGCGGCTTCTCTGCAGAATTCTCCTTGCCAGCATACCGGCAAGTCCTTCAAACATCTCCTTTATCTCGCCCACTTCAACACTCCCATCGAGTGTGCTGAACTCCCAAGAACTTAGATTGTAGGCGATATCGATCATTCTGAAGAGCTTTCGAACGGAGACCTTGGGTCTGATTTCCAGCAGCATATCTGACCCGAATGGAATAAACCCGACCCATCCCTTAGAAGTGATCTGCCATTTATCCTCTGTCCTGGGTGATGGAAACTGCAGATCGAGTCTCCTGGAATGAGTAGACCACAATCCGAGCGCAGCATCCTCTGATAATGCTGCCCGATCCAATTCGAATCGTTCATACTCTACGAGAGTATGCGTTCTCATGATGACTTTACCTCAGTATCCTGTCACGGACTTTTACCCACGTGAACTGTTCAGCCTGATCAGGCCTGTCAAAGAAATACTCCATCAGGTACGGCTCTATCTCAAGCTGCCAGATAACCTCGATGTTCTCACTCAGCTCTTCATCAAGAAAAAATGTGATACCAACTGAATAGTTACTGTCGTTAATGGCAACATTCACTTCCTCAAGTACGGAGATCAAACCTTCCGTATCAAAGCCGGTATTCTCCCTCTCATGATACTTGCTGAGAACCTGGTAATCCGGGAATAGCTGAATGAAGGCAAATCGACGGCGCAACGCATGATCTACAAGAGCAATTGATCTGTCCGCCGTGTTCATGGTTCCGATGATGTATACATTGCCTGGTATAGAGAATGAGGATCCGCCGGCAAGAGGAGTACTGTAGTCCCTGTACTCCAGAAGGTACATCAGCTCACCGAATACCCGGGAGAGATTCGCCCTGTTGATCTCATCAATAATCAGTACACATTCACCTTCAACAGCTCTTGCCTTTCGGCAGAAATCCATGAACCTGCCTGAGATCATCCTGTACTCCAGGCTTCCATCAGCTTTTCGAGTCGGACGAAGTCCCTGCATGAAATCCTCATAGGAATAACTCGGATGGAACTGAATCAGGTCTACAAATCCATTTCCTTCACCGATGATATGCTGTGCAAGCAACCGGGCAATATAGGTCTTGCCTGTTCCGGGAGGTCCGAAGAAAACTCCCTGTCTCTTTCGAACAATCGCACGAACCCACCTGTCCACCTGATCCTCAGTAAACCCGGTTATCTCAGACAGCTCCTCAATGGTAAGCGGCTGATTCTCTTCTTCCTCAAGTTCTACTCCCATCTGATAATCTCTGATCAATGGAAGTGGATCATCTGATATTGCCAGATATACAAGAGGGAATACAAGGCTGAACGCAGCAACAATCCGATCAACCAGTTCATCCCGGCTTAATCCAGGCAGTTCTCCTGTATTAACTGCGGAATAAACTTTAATTCCGGAGGATTCCACTTCATCAAGCCACTCTGTGACATTACTGAGATTTGAATTACCGAATCGAACGCCCTCAATGTTATCAAGCTCAAGCAATATTTTCTTCAGAGAACTTAGATTTCCTCTGCAGTTAGTGATGAAAGCCTGGCGCTGAATATTGCCGTACTCTCCAATGTAGAATCCGAATGTCAGTTCATCATGATCCAGAGAAGCATAGAGCTGAGCATCCTCCATTCGTTTTCCACCTGCGGGATAAGTGGCTCCCCAGATAAAGTCCCAGGCACCACCCCTGCCATAATCATTCTTGAGTATCCTCGAAAAGAGATTTCGCTTTGTTTCCATCACTTCAGTTATTTGAATCGGCAGCGATTCTATTACCGACATGAACATTTCCTTGAAAGGTTCAATAAGATTACTCCTGAAACTCTCAATTTCAGATTTGTAGAAATCCCTGGTTGGATTCCTGTGCAGTTCTTCAAGAAGACGAACCGTCTCCAATGAGAAGTAACAGGCAGACTCAACAACTTCATCTACAACCTTATCATCCTGCATAAGAGCCTCAATAGATGCGAACTTCTCCCTGTCCAGTCGTACAAGTGTCTTTCTCCACCCTCCCTGCTCTACAGGGAATGGTGTAGTGCTTATCCATTCAACAGGTATTCTGTGGCCATGCCTTACATCCGGTTTAAAAAAGTAAGAGCCTGTTACAGTACCGATGCCGAGAACCTCAGTTGTTCCCTTGTTGGCAACGATATAGTCGCCTTCCTGAATCTGTCTGGCAAACTTCCATACCTGGTCTGCCCCGCTCTTGGTCCAGTCCTCATGCTTCTCAACAAGAGCATTCCTTCGCTCTTCGTATTCAGCTCTGCTGATGCCGCTGATATCTCCAAGATCATCCCAACCGATAGCGATGAAACCACCATCCCTGCAGGCTTCCCAATTCCAGGCCTGGGATCCAGGAGCGATTTTCCAGTACTGAGTCTTCTTCAGATTCAGCATCTTAACAGCAACAAGCCAGTGACAGAACATGTCAAAGACATCAGAGGAGTACTCAAAACCCTCAATATCCAGAAGATCATCACCAAGCTCACATACAATCTGGTGAACACGCTGATTTGCATATGAATACTGCGCCAGGGATGAATTCGCTTTCCTGCCGGTCAGATACTCCACAGTTTTCAGAACCTTGCTGTTTACCAGTACATACCATTCAGGCCGAAGCGCGTTGAGAATGGGTGAGATAAAACCTGACTGCAAGCCTTTTGAATATGGAAGGTCTGTAAATTCCTTGATCGCTGAACCAAGATTGTCTTCTGATTCATCACATGAGACGATCAGCTTCAACAATGCCCGCGCTATCAACGGCCACGAATCACTTGAAGTCCACCCGGCACCCTCGAACCATGATCTGATATCTCCATGTATTACAGGAGCAACACAGATCCATGCATTTTTCTCAACATTGGCCGAAGTATTTGAGTATGGCAGAAGACCTAAAAGAACCTTATCAGTAATATCCAATCCAGCAGCCTTATCAGACAAAATATCCAAATAGTTCTCCCTGCCCTGCAAGCGGCTGCTTAAATAGATCTCCTGATGCTCCTGCCCCTCTTCACTTCCAGGATAGGTATCAAGAAACTCCCGAAAAAGAACCTGAAACTCTTCAGCCTTTCCAGGAGCGAAGACCGATTTGCTTTCTTCTGCAACCCGAGCTACAACCCATATGAAACTCTGGATATCCACCATGTCACGTGGAGAATACTCAGACAGTTCATTCTTCAATCTGTTCGCAATATCCAGGATGCTTGAGTAAATACCCGCATCCGGTGTACTGTGGTAAATATCCGGATATCCCACAAATATCAGAAATTCACGAGTCGTACTGGGTTTAATGAAATACTCAGTTTCAGGATGGAGAATGAAAAGGAAGTATGTCGGAAACGTCCACTGGTTCGGAAGATTATTCGATACAACATATGCAAGATACTTTTCAAGACGTTCTTTCACATCTGCTTCACCATACAACAGCTCAATTAACGAAGTATAGAATGACTGCTTATCCAAATTTTCCTGGTAGAGGATTCCCAGGTCTCCCTGCATAGGGACAGAACGGTAAAGAAGATTGTTATCCTTTCCTATTGTATCAAATCTCTTCTCAAGTTCATCGTAATCCTGCTGTACAAGCAATCCCCTGAGTGTTTCTTCATTCAAAAGAATCTTTGCCTTCTCAATGGTTTCCCATTTATAGGTTATCTCATCTTTCTCGAAGCCTGGATCTCTGAATGAACTCCATCCCGGAAATCTCTGTCTGATCTTTTCGACTAAAAGATCAATTACCATATAATCTGGTTTAGAAAGTTCTTCGCCGATCTCCGATTCAATGTATTCCAAGGCACTACTGTTATGATGATTAAAGAAAATAATCCTGCGGGAAGTATCCCTGTATCTGTTGAACGCGGATAGACGTGCTGGTTTCAATTCATCCCTGTACTTGAAAAAATCATCGATGCTAAGTCCCACAAACTGGATTTCAGGATATTTAGTCAATTGCCAATCAGGTTCATCATGAATAAGAGCCTGAAGTGCTGGAGAACTTAACTTCGAAGTATCAACAAGAAGGTCTACCTGACTCGGAGTAAGCATGATGAAAATAGGGCTGTTAATAAGTAATCTGATCCCTGACTTCTGATCCTTCGGCAAAGTAACGCACCAGCTTGCTGGATTGTTGTCATTCGCAAGCTTGATGAATTCCGCAATGTCTTCAAAGAGGAGTTTTCGAATGTTTCTGTCTGGTAGGATTTTGTCTATTTCAATAATGATTTGTTCCTTGGATTTGCTCATCACATGTCCCAATCACTTATAAGAGGTTCTTCAGGGATATTCATTTCCATCTTACTTCTACATTCTGTGGCATCTACTTGATCAGGTTCTATTCTATTTGAAATTAAGCACTATTAGCATTAGTAAATATGATACCTATTATTTTTGGTTTAACTGGATGTGGATAAATATGCTCTTGTATCCAAGCCACAATATCGTCAAGTTGTGATGTGTTTGCTCCTATTCGACTTGGAGTGTAGATTACCCCTACTTCAACCGTTGATGCAGTGAATGCTATTTTATTATATATATATGGTAGTGGAATACAAGAGCGTGAAACTCCAAATTCATCTTTGATTATCTTTGGTACGCTAAAAACATTCTGCCTTGGTTCGAATTCGATCTCTTCAATAATTATGCTTTCCGTGTCTGCTTCCCAATGAGCAATGATTTGCTTGACCGTAGTCTCCTTATCTTCCATTATGTTATTACTATATGATAAAGTTAATACTAACTGTTTAAACCCAATGAATGTCGATGTGAGAATTCCACACATATATTCATCTATTTCATTATTACATATTTTTAGCATTTCAAATAAATTGCTAACTCCCCAAGGCCATGATTCACCACGACGTGTATATTCTTGTTTTACATTGTAATTTTTTTCTAAAGTACATTTACTTAGTATATGTCTATGCATTTCTTGAGTGATTACATATTCAGAATTGACATCATTTCCTTCGAAAACCTTACCGTCATATAATGCATCCGCTTCGTGGGCAAATACATTCCGTATGCAATATGAAACACCTATTGGCCATCCATAAGCTACTTTTGCGAGATCAGCATCAATGGCGCTTACAATTACTTCTTTTTCTTTAGAACTCAATATTGATTTCACAAGCCTAAAGTGGTTGGATGGGTTAATATAATGTCCATATGAACACCTAAAATAACTAAGAGCCTCAGATATTAAATCATACAATATCCATGTAATTCCTGTATATGATTGGAATGAGAGTGTTCTTGCAATATAATATGGTAAATGTTGTCCATTCCACTCGACTTCATTAGTACTACTGTCAGCATTCTCAACAAGACTTTCTAAAATTCTCTCGCTTTGATTTCTCGTTGGAATACATTGTTTTGCGCGTTCCAAGTTTCTACGTGCATATTCACATTTCTTCTTTACATCACCATAGTTTAAAATGGAGTTAATACTATGATGTGATGATAACACCATTGTTATGGTTTCAATTGCAGTATCGATACTTTCAGATATGTTCATAAACTAATATTCCTCTTCAAGGCGATCTTCCTCACGCTTAAGCTCTGCCTTTGCACCCTCGAGTACCCATTCTCTGAACGGTATCATGCTTGAGTAACACTCCTCATTTAATTTCTTTTCCGCTTCTGAGATTGCATCGTAGAATTTCTGGGCAACTTCATCAACAGGACTACTCCATGAGCTATATCCATACGGTAGGAGAGAACTCCAAATTTTATATTTCATCTTATCATCATACGTAATAGCAATATCACATGCAGATTCTGCAATCACTCTCCATGCAGGAGAATTATCTTCATATACTGATGCGATTCTTACTCTTTTCCAAATGATATCATATTCACTTTTATTCATTTCTTTCAATTGCTGGAAAATTATATTTGGCACAGCTCGACCATAGGGATCAATATCAAGTAAATATTTTGGCAACTCGTAACCGAGAAAATCCTTGTTCTCAATAAATCCAAGAATCCCTTTAACTGCTTCTTCCTCGTCAGAAATAATTTCACCGATTTCTGGAAGAGGTTTTACTATTTCTGATATCCGACTATGAATAGGTACAATCTTGAATGCATCATCAGATGATGCAATCTGTACTCGTTTTTTCAGTGTTCTATAAAGCCATTGGATATTTGGTTGATCGTCCTTAATTATTTCCATAACTTCCAGAATTGTATTATCATTCCAAAAGCTCATTTGAGGGAGAGTAACTACTCTGTTAAGAATCCAATCAACAATCTCTTTGGATAACTGGAAATCACCATTTCTATTGTGGCTCAATTTCATCATATGTATTGAGTGAAGAATACCATATGTTGCAGTCTCTTTATCGTCAGTATCCAGTTCATCAAGCATACTATTGGCAATGTCTCTGTAGTTCAAAAAATTAACATTAGCTGTGTTAGTAATCATGGCAAGATAATCCGCAGTTTTTCCAATCGAAGAAAAGAGTGTCTCGAACTCCCATAGCATCTTAATCTCATCAATCTCAGCATCGGTGAGTGATCCTTGACGATATAAATTAATCAGAACATCAGCCTTTGAGGATTCATTACAACACCAAGAAAGAATCTCCTCGCACAATTTTACAGCTTCCGCTGATCCAAACTTCTTTCTTATTATTGATAACCATGAGGTACACATGTAGATTGCAAATTGATACTGGAAGCTGTTTAGAGCCTTAGCTATACACCTCTTAGCAAGTAGTTGTATGCGGGAATCATCCACTGCACGATTCCCTAGCTCATACGCTACATGGGAAAAACCCCAACCATATAGATCTTTGAAGTAGATGGATGCTTCATTCAGAAGATCAATCATTGCATCAACAGAAGATAGTTCTAACATCCATTCTGCAAAATTCTGTGAATATTCGCGGATATCATCCATTTCATACATATCCGTGAATTTCTCAAATCTAGAGAAAGGCTCATTCTTCTGTGCTTCAAACTCACATTCCTCAGCAATCCTCTTAAGTTCCTTATTTTCTTCATATCGAACGTGCCAATCCCAGATATCTCTTGATGCCCTTATCTCCGCGACGCTTAATTCTTTTTTCTCTTTCAGTTGCTCATAAAGCCACTCAAGATCTTCCTTCTGGTCTGCAAGCAGTATTTCCAACTTATCTGTATCATTACTCAGGTGTCTTCTTGATCTAACAAGACTACCATGAGTATCATCAAGCGATTTCC
>DAOWJX010000303.1 GCA_030640155.1 Candidatus Aegiribacteria sp.
TAAAAGATAACCCCAGAACGATTGCCGACAAGCTTGCTCCATTTTTTCTCGAGGAAGAACCAGAAAGAGCAGATGTTTTGTTGGAAGCAGGTGTTGACTGCCTCTTTATCGATACAGCTCATGGTCATTCAACCATGGTAGTCGATTCGGTTTCATTGCTTCGGAAGGAATTCCCGGAAGTTTCAATAATTGCCGGTAATGTTGTTACGTCTGACGCAACAAAAGATCTACTCGAAGCGGGAGCGGACGGGGTCAAGGTTGGCGTTGGTCCCGGATCGATATGCACTACCAGAGTTATTGCCGGTGTGGGATGTCCACAGGCATCAGCTGTTTCTGAATGTGCTTCAGCTGCTGCGGAATATAATGCACCTGTTATCGCAGACGGAGGTATCAAGTATTCCGGAGATATTGTTAAGGCCCTTTCTGTTGGAGCATCGTCTGTGATGATTGGAAGCCTTCTTGCCGGTATTTCGGAAAGTCCCGGTGAGACTACTATCTACAAGGGCAGGAAGTTCAAAATATATCGTGGCATGGGTTCTATCGGAGCTATGAAGCAGGGGAGCGCTGACAGGTATTTCCAGAGCGAAAGACCCGAGAAGAAGCTTGTACCAGAAGGAATTGAAGGGATGGTTCCTTTCAAAGGTCCATTGGTTGACTATCTGAACCAGCTCACAGGTGGCTTGAGACAGGGCATGGGTTACATAGGATGTTCTACTGTGGCTGATCTTCCCCGTAAAGCACTATTTGTTAAAATTACTCCAGCAGGACTAAGAGAAAGTCATGCGCATGATGTGATGATTACTAAAGAATCACCAAACTACACTATCGATGGAAATGCTTACTAAACTCCTCTCTTCCGTTGCAGAGGGCGGGGAAATCCTCATCGACGAAGAGGATTATCTCCTGGCTCGTGTAAGAATTCACGAGAAGGTTATGCTTGCAGAGGTGAGCATAGGTTCTACCGGTGGTCTGCCTCCCGGGGAATGTCCTGAGATAGAGGGACTCATCCTTCCCGATTCAGAAATACATCCTGAAGATGATAGTAACGCGAAAATACTCCTGTTCTCTCTACCGGATAATTCTTACCTCCTTATGGAGCGGATCATGAGTAATGGAGGAGTATCAGAGACAGAGGCTGTTTCGACAGGAATGAAAGTGCTCGAGATACTCCGTTCGATTCACGACAAAGGTCACAGAGTCGGTTATCTCGGCCCGGAAAATGTTCTGATAACAGATGATGGAGAACATTTCATCCTTGGTGGCGCAAGAGGTATACCGGATACTCCCTTTTCCCCGCCTGAAGCTGTGGGAAAGAGACCGGATGATCCGCGAAGTGATGTTTTTGCACTGGGCCTGCTGATGTTCAGGATCATAGCAGGGAGCGACAATCGTGATGTGCAGATAAATGCCTGGAACATGCTTTCCCGTAAGATGCTTGCGCTTCTTGAAAACATGGTTTCCCTGGAAGTGAACGAAAGGTTTCCAAACCTCATTGTTCTCTCCAATGCGCTTCGCAATCTACAATCAGATCTTCGGGTGGATACTATTGAGAAACTCCAGGAAAACCGGATAGGGATATTTCAGAAGAAAGCCTTTTGGATTCCAGCTGTATTGGCAGCGGCTGTTATTGTCTATTTCCTTTTATTCGGTAAACCCGGTGACGTTGAATCAGATGAGGATAACTTAATCACTGGTGATTCCGCGGCTTTGATATATGAAGCATCATTATCGAACGATGATACATCGGAAATACTAACAGAGAACATTGATTTGATAGCGGAGTACGAACCGATACTCTGGATCACTAATGGAACCGGTCAACCGGGATTGGCAAGTGATTTTCGAGAGGGCCCCGCTTCAGAAATATCAGGGGTTTACTCCTGCACTGGAAGCCCGCGCAGAAACTCAATTCTCCTGGTTAGAAGGAATGATCCGCACTTACCGGTTTCACATCAGGGAAGGAATTATGAGCTTGCATTAGAGCTGGTTTCAAATGATCCTGTACTGTCGATCAAACCCGTTGATATTAACATATTGCTGGGGAAAGATCTTGTTAATGATGTAATACCCTCGGGTGTAGCAATATCCCCCGTGGCTCCAGCAGGTACTCTTTATGTTGATATCGCAAATCATGGTGTTGACGGAGTATTTGGCGGGGTTGGTGCCGCAACATGGGTCAGATCCGTTCTTAAAGGAAGAAGTATTCTGATCGAGGGGGAGGAATGGTACATTGAAGTAGTAGATTTCCGTAATGGAGACATAATGAACGTAGAACTGGGAATAGAAACTGAGCTGGATTCAACGTTATTTCTCTACCGGAGAGAAATTCCGATCTGTAGGTCTGCCGAAGCGATTATAAGATATATGATTCTTGAGGATTCTACTGTAGATGAGTTTTCCGGTCTTTCACTTCCCATTCCGGATATCTGGGTTCTTCTCGGATCCGATTAACCCCTTCAATATTTGCTTTTTTCATATTGACTTTTTCATCAAATATGAGATATTATTATATGTATAGTTTTATTCTACAGGAGGTCTAATGAAATTTGCAGTCGATGCCAGAGTTGTAGATCCAATTCATGGAGCGGGTATAATAACAGAAATTTCAGATCAGAATATTTCGGGCGAAATGCACGAGTGTGTTGTCATTGAAATCGTTGTTGGGAAAAAAAGGGTGCTCGTGCCAACAGAGAGCCTGGATGATGCAGAACTCCGACCTGTGGTATCGAAAGCAGAGCTTGATGATGCTCTTGAGGAACTATCCAGAGAACCAGATGAACTCCCGAAAGATTGGCGTAGAAGAATCGAGAGGTTGAAGGAAAGAGTCCATTCCGGAGAACCCAAAGAAGTTGCTAAGGCTATCAGAGACATTATTTCAAGATCAATTCTGAATAAGATGAATCCCTCAGAAAAGCGTGTGCTTAATGAGGCCGTCAATGTGTTTGCAGGTGAAGTCGCTCTGGTGAAAGACATTGAGAGCGATTCTGCAAAGGAAATAATCCGGAAGCACGCAAGAAACGGTGTTCAGAAAAATATAGAAGCCATGCATAAAAGGGAAAGCGCTAAGAACAAAACATCTGATGAAGAAGAAACACCGAAGGAACCTGGCAAGAGCAAAACAAAATCGTCTCAGAAACCACCACAGCCAAAAGCATTGCGGTCCTGTGGAAAGCCACAGAAACCACCACAGCCAAAAGCATTGCGGTCCTGTGGAAA
>DAOWJX010000348.1 GCA_030640155.1 Candidatus Aegiribacteria sp.
ATAGTAAGAATGGATGTTACCGCCAGGCTCTCCAGCCTTAATAATAATAGCATTGATGAGCTTCGATCCGATTACGGAAGAGAGTGGGATGAGTACATAACAGGCGATTTCGTCACCCTGTCCCCGCTGATGTTTGAACAGTGGCCTCCAGAGGGCTCTACCCCCACCGGCGGATGGCTTATGGAAAACTGGACGCAGAGTCCTCCGTACAATAACTACTGTCCCATGGACCTTATTGAAGGGCAGAGGAGTGTTGCAGGATGTCCCGCAGTTGCCATGGCAGCCATCCTGAACTTCCAGGAGGAGATAAACGGTACGCGATTCGACGACGGGAGTGATGATTACTACCATAACTTCTATGAGAATTACTGGATAGACGATGATCATGTAGCTCATGATTTTCCCTCCTGGCCGGAGCTGAACGTGTATCTGGACACCCTGGAAAGCCACTGGGACAACTCTGTCCCGCTCACTTCATCGGACAAGGCTGCAATCGTATTTGCATGCGGAGCCGCATGCCATCAGGTCTATTCAGCCTTCGTATCCGGGACCTACGGTGTCGGCCAGGCCGCAGCCGCATATCAAAGATTTACCTTTGTTGATTCCGAACTCCTGTATGCCTCATCTGACAGCCTGTACGAGAGGCTGTCTCAGAATATGATCAGCGCTATGCCTGCACATTTCGCCATAGTAGATGAAGGACCGACATACGGGCATAATATTGTAATCGATGGGTACAATACCGATGATTTCTATCACTTCAACTTCGGCTGGGGCGGCAGTTACAATGGATGGTACGAGTTCCCACTATCCGGTATGCCCTACGGCATGAACTTCATAGAAGGGATAATCCTCGATATCGGTGAAGGTCAGCAGGGGATCGAAGATGGAGATGAGTTATCGGGAGGATTGCATATGATCCTTGTATGCCGGAGCAATCCGGTTTTGACAGATCTCAGCATATCCATCACTCTGCAGCAGGCTTCCCATGTGAATCTGGCTGTATACAGTATAACAGGTCGGCTTGTGGGTACACTGGCGGACCGTGAGTTCAGCTCCGGTTCACATGAATTCAACTGGAATTCTGATGGATCAGCCTCAGGCGTATACATAGTCAGAGCAATGAATACTCAGGGGATGGTTTCTGAGAAGATCACAGTACTGAAGTAGACCGGAGTTCAAGACCAGGAGCTACAAAGAGAGCAGAATTGCCGCGATTATGGCCAGCAGGATTCCCACGATCTTTACCGGAGTCACATCTTCACCGAGAAGCATGATGCCGTAAATAGCCGGTATAATTGGGTATAGACCAGTAATTGGTACTACAGTGCTTACTTCCCCGCCTTTGATTGCCGCCTGGAAGCAGATCAGCGCAAGCCCCCCAGCGATACCGGTGCCCATCGCTACAATTGTCGGAGTAGATGTGAGTTTCGGAAAACTGAAGCCAGAGATCGAATAAACTGTCATTACAGTCATGAATGAAAAGAGAACGTAGAACAACGATGAGTTGAAAAAACCGATCCTGTCCGCAGAATATTTGGCACCCACCGCCCAGGCGCCCCAGAGTAGAGTGGCCAGCAGACTGCAGAGGATCGGCCTGCCCGACAGAATATTCATCATATCGACATGAATCCTTTCCCTGTTATTACCAAGGAGGAATTATTGTTCACGGGGCGGATTCATGCAAGTCGAGTCAGGGCTTTACTTTTAACATTCAATAAGCAGTGCTTCAGCATCCGGGAGTCTATGCTGTAAGAATCTCCTTCAGTAGACAGGCGACCTGGTCGCCTGTCCGCTGCTTAAATACCGGAGATCTCAGCTTTCTTCAGGTCCGCTGCCGTTTTCCCTGCGCATCCAGGATTTGAAGGTCTCTCGCCCCTCTTCCCTCCAGAACTCAGCATAGTCCTGCTCCATCTCCCGGTGGAAGGGGCTTGTTTCGGTATCTTCTGCTGGAACATCCTTCTTTTTCTTTCGTTTCCCGCTCCGTTCGTAACGGTGGGTTCTGCCATGGGCTCCGAATAAGATATGGGCCAGGACAGCAAGGCCTACGGCTTGCCAGTAGCCTATTTCAGGCAGGCCGAATATCTCAGGCATAAGGGCGTTCCACAGCAATTTCACGAAAATACCGAATACTATTGCAAGTAATGTTAAGCCTATTATTCCCAGAAGCACCAGGCCCACTACTTTTACTACTTTTGCAGGTCCCTTTCCGCCGATCTCATGGTTCATGAACCTTATCCTGCAATCACTCATTCCTTACCTCCTGCATCCTTTCAAGCTTTTTCCGAATGGCACTGATACCGCGGTATTTCCTTGCGAGCAAGGTTCCCACAGGCACGTCCCATAGTATGGAAAGCTCCTTGAACGTTCTTTCATTGAACTCGGTTTCAATAATTACTTCCATCTGAGCGGCGGGAAGTTCTCGAACCAGATCAAAGATATGCCGAAGAAGAGCGGATCTGTGGTAAGAATCCTCGGGATCGTACTTGGTGTCCGGAAGAACATCGAAAAGGCTGAGCCCGTTTTCATGCTCCATGTCCAGAGAAACGATTTCATTCCCAGGGCTTCTGTAGTAGTCGATGATTCTGTTTTTGAGAGAACGTAGAACATATGCGGGGAGATCGGATATGGGCGCCACAATATCCGGTCTGTCGAGTATCCTCAGCATCACATCCTGAACTATGTCCTCGCTGCTTCTGTGAGCAGAATCATCAATCATGCATCTGACATAGTTGACCAGGCGGCTGTAGTTTGAGTGAAAGAAATCCGCCAGTGCCGACTTTCTCTGATTGTTCATCTCCAGTTGTTTCCCTTCGCTTGTCTTCAGGGACGGGAAAGTGCAGAGATTATTGCATTATCAACGTGAATGGTTCAGGTCTATGAATAAACTAAGCAAGTATTACATGCTCCGCAATAAAGAAAGGTGCTGTTTATCGATTGCTGAAATTTATATATGTTATGCAAATCAATTATGCTGTGTATTTTATTATCCGGTTATATGAAAGGTAGAAAATGTTTCCATTCTCAGGAATAGTCGGTCAGGATGAAGCAAAGCTCGCACTCGCCATAGCGGCTGTTGATCCCGGTATGGGAGGAGTCCTCCTGTCCGGCATGAAGGGTACCGGCAAGAGCACCCTCGTACGTTCTTTCGCAGATATACTTCCTGACCGTACAGTGGTTGAAAAATGCCTGTACGGCTGTGCGGGAGTGGACGACAGTTTCCTTTGCGATGAATGTAGGAAAGCTCTGGAAAGCGATAATCTGCCAGATACCATCAGCATGAGACCTGAGCTGATAACGGTACCGCTGGGTGTTACCGAGGACCGCCTTCTTGGAACAATAGATGTGGAGCTTCTCCTGCGCGAGGGTGTGCAGAAATTCCAGCCGGGGCTCATGGCCAGAGCCAACAACCAGATTCTATATGTTGATGAGGTGAATCTTCTTCCGGATAGCATCACTGACGACGTTCTTGACGCCTGTGCCAGCGGTTTCAATACGGTTGAGAGGGAGGGTGTTTCAGTAACCCATCCTGCAAGATTCATTCTTATTGGCACCATGAATCCTGAGGAGGGTAACCTTCGCCCTCAGATACTGGACAGGTTCGCAATGTCCGTTGACATCAGACCCGAACGGGACCCCGGTCTCCGAATAGAGATAATTGAACGGACACTGGCCTACGAGAGTGATCGGGAGCGTTTCAACCGGGCTCATAAGAAAGCCGTCCTGAGATTAAGGAAAACAATATCGGCAGCCCGTTCAAGGCTTCATGACGTGAAGCTGCCGTGTGCCGCGATAGAGACGGTTGCGGAAGCAATGTCCGAGCTTAATGTTGACGGTCAGAGGCCGGACCTTGTAATGATAAGGGCGGCAATTGCCTGGTCCGCTCTCGAGGGAAAGTCTGAAGTAAATTCTAAAGCCCTCCTCAAGGTGGCTCCGATGTGTGTATGTCATCGAACAAGATCCGGAGGAATGAACCAGCCTCCCTCCAGGGATGAGCTTATAGAGAAGGTGAAAACCCAGGCATCCAGAGTCTGGAAATCGAAAAACGTGAAATATTACGATCCTGAAACTATTCTGACTGAAAAGGACTGACCGGTTTGCTCGGAAAAGATATTCCATTCTCAGCTATACAGGGGCTGGATAAAGCCCGGCTTGCTCTTCAGATAGCCCTGACTGACCCCGTGCTTGGAGGAGTACTTATTTTGGGTACAAGGGGTTCGGGCAAGAGCGTTCTGATGAGATCTACACGATTCCTGCATCCGGAGCTGGATGCGGACCAGGCCATTGTAAGAATTCCACTGGGTGTTACCGAAGAGAATCTAACCGGCAGTCTGGATCTTTCGGTCATGCTTGGTTCAGGAAAGGCGCAGCTGAATCCCGGTCTCATGGAAAGGGCTGACGGAAGAATACTTCTCATAGAGGATGTGAACCTGCTGAATGACAGGCTTGTGGACCTTATCCTTGACTGTGCTGCAGGCGGAGTGCTGACCGTTGAGAGGGAAGGCATATCGGTATCAACCACCAGCCGATTCAAGCTGTTTGCAACAATGGATCCTGATGAAGGCAGACTGCGCCCCCAGCTTCTGGACCGTTTCGACTTCTCAGTGGAAGTCGGGAGCCTGGAAAGTGGTAAGGAGAGGTCAGATCTGATCAAACGATTGCTTGCGTTTGAATACATGGGAGAGAAGGCAGCTACAGGATACCGCCGCAGGGATGCTATCCTCAGAGAGAAGATAATGAAGGCTCGAAGGAGGCTTCCCGGGGTGGGAATCAAGGTGAGATCCCTTGCTTCCATAGCTTTTGCGATGAGTTATCTGGAGATGGATGGCCACAGACCTGAGATGGTTATCACAAGGGCAGCGGGAGCCCTGGCTTCTCTGAGGGGACGATCAAAGGTAATCTGGGACGATGTCCGGGACACCGCCGTTCTGGTAACAGGCCATAGAACTCGGAAAGGCGGCCTTGAAGGACCTCCATCGGAGAAAGCTCTAATCAGCGCTCTCCGGGCAGGGTGGGGCATAGGATCAAAATATGGAGCCTCGAATATACTTCTCCGACTATGGGATTCCCGGAACAGGGTTTTCGATTCGATATCTTCTGCGATGGATTCCCATGATGACAGCGCAGGTAATATCTGGAGTAACGAGATGAGACCGCTGATCGAGCGGGATGGAATGTTCACAAGCGAGTTCCCTGAGTTCATGGAAAGCAGGGCTGTAAAGAAACTTGTAGATAAAATAGCAAAAACTGTAAAGCCGGGATCACAAGGGTCAAAGAATGCCAGGATGCAGCCGTCCGTTGACCAATCGCGTGGAAAACCTATCCGTGTTGTTCCAACCGTGGATGCCGGGACAATGAATGTATACCAGTCGGTCATTGCGGCTGTAACAGGAGGGGAGAGACTTCCCCTGGTTCCACTTGAGAAGCGCTGGTGGCGTGCCTGGGAGAGGAGTTCGCGGCCGAGAGCCATTGTTATGATTATTATTGATGCCAGTAAATCATCAAGCAATTATCTTTTCGGTTTAAGCAAGCTTCTGAGGACTCTGTTTGAAGATCACTTTGATCCAATGTCAAAAGTGGGGTTGGTCTCCATGCATAAAGGCAGCCCTGTACTTCACTTCAAACCAACAAGGAACAGGCTCCGCGTTTACGGAAGGGTTGCGGAACTGGTCTCATCCGGCTACACACCGCTGGCAGAAGCTCTGATGATTTCAAGAAGAACTCTTAAAAGATGCAGTGTTACATCCAGTAAAACGGGAAGCTTCATCCTTCTCGTCTCCGACTGTATGCCGGAACCTCTACCCATAGGCTGTCCGGATCCTTACGAGAGCGATCTTTACGGAGGGGTCAGAAAAGAAGCTCAGATGTGCGATGTTGCCCATTTCCCGATCCTTATAATCGATCCCATGAATTACACATCGATAAAGGATACGGAAATCCTTCCAGGAAGGCGCCTTGCCAGGTTCATAGAAAAAGTTACAGGGGGGATGCTGATTCTCATGCCCTCCAGCATTCTGGAAAGAGACAATATTATAGTAAAGGTAATCACTTCCATGACCGGTAATAATGAGTATAAAACAATCTCCACCACACTGGACCGTGGAATCGGAAAGTATTCAAACACAACGCCCTGGCTTATGGGATAGTCTCAGTACATTTCGCGGTTTCTGTGTTTATGTAAACATCCCTTGAAGGTTGCATATGTGAATGTGCGCTTGCTGCATAAATGATATTACCTATTGTACAAGTACCGAAAGGACAGGTGATGCATGCCATCTTCAGGCAGTTCCCTTATGAAGGTCCTGAAAATAGATCCTGATACCCATCCAGAAAAACGGATAACAAGAAGAGAGTTCCTCAGGACAAGTGCTTCAATCGGTGGTCTTTTGCTCCTGAACTGGTACGGTTCTGGATTTGCATCATCTATCTATGAAAGCCTTTCAGATCAAGGCGTTTCCGGACAGCTCATTCGAAATGGGGGACTGGTATTTCTGCCTGGGCATGGAAAGCTTATCGTAGCATCGGATTTCCATACCAGATATACTGATTTTGATAAGTGGCTTGAGCGTACCCGTATTGTCGACAGACTGAGGAATGGAGATGATGTCTACGGTCTTATTGTTGGCGATGTAGTGGACAAGAAGCCTGGAGATATCTATGCCGAGGATGACGGTGATACGAGAATCATAGAACGAATAAGGGAAATCCAGGATGACCTGGGTGAACAAAAAGACCGCTTCCTGTTCATAGCGGGCAACCATGAGAACCGATGTGTCAGCATTTACGAGAGACTGAAAAAAGATGATGCGATGACATCGTCAAATCAGCAGCAGATTGTGAAAAATCTGTTCAGCGGTGAACATGGAACGTACTATCAGCAGTTTAACTTTATCAGCAGAATGAATGATGATCAGTACCGCTATCTGAAAGAATTACCCGTAGCAGTAATAACAGAGAACGGTATTGTCGGCGTTCACGCGGGCCCTTCCAGATCATTAATATCTCCTAAGGATATTATCCTTCAGAACGAGACGGTTGTTGATGAGATCATCTGGAGCAGGCCGGTGGAAGTAAGAAAAAATGGATACGATAGCAGCGATCTTACGACATTTCTTCAGCGGATGAACAGTTCCAGTCTTCTTATATCCGGCCATACACCCTTGAGTATTCTGCCTGAAGAATTCATTCGAGATAATATCGGAGAGTATGGAGGGCAGCAGATCATTCTGGCAACCAGCTACGGATCCGAGCCTGCAGAGAAATCATTCCTGGTTCTTGATCTGAAAACAGCCTACGAAGGCACATCTGAACTCAGAGCCGGAGAGGAAATCAGGCTTCTGGAACCATCCCTGAATTCCCTTTCCTGCTCCGTCCAGATTTGCAGTAAGAAGCACCAACAGCCTGGTTATATCAATTCGTAAAGGACGTTGATCAGAATCCTGACCTGATTACCAGCATTCGTCGGGTGATGGCTCCTTCGGAAGTACTGAGTCTGCAGAAATAGATACCTGATGCAGCGGGTTCGCCGGAGCCGGTTTCGCAGTTCCAGATTACCTCATGATATCCTGAAGGAAGCTGGCTGTTTTCAAAAATGGTATGTACCAGCTTTCCTGAAACATCGTACACTGTAATGCTGACAGGGGTTGCTTCCGGCAGTATGAATCCGATCGATGTTGAGACAGTGAACGGATTTGGAACATTCTGGTAAAGGACAGCTGAAGCAGTCTGGAATTCCCCGCCTTCCACGGAAGTGGGATCGTAAACCATCAGGACGAATTCAGGGTGGTCAATGAATGGATTTCTGTTATCCTGAATATCGTAAACCGCCTCGTTTCTATCGATTTCCTTTGTACTGACCGGGTCGCTGATGTGCCAGCCGATAAGCATCTCTTCAGCCCATGGGGTAAGCACCGCTCCATCAGCCATGGCGCTGCCGGGCCAGCCTCCGTCTTCTCCAAGGTAGCGGGTCGCCATGTAGAAGTAATTCCTGGCGAAATC
>DAOWJX010000052.1 GCA_030640155.1 Candidatus Aegiribacteria sp.
CGTGCTGACCCTATCCTTGCAGGAACTGTGCTGATCGAAATCATAGTGCAGCCGAGCGGTAGAGTTTCAGATGTCTCGATCCTTGAATCAACAACATACAATCCTGCATTCGATCTCGAACTTGCTGCAGCTGTGGGAACATGGAGATTCGGCGCAGTGGACGCAGATGAAGGTCCGCTTCCGGTAACTTACCCTTTTAATTTCTCGCGCTGATAAACGATAAACAGTATCAAACAATGAATTGGAGAAAAAGTTGAGCGAAAGCAGAGTGCTTGAGATTCTCAGGTCATGCAATGCATTATTGGAAGGACATTTCAGGTATACATCCGGTCGCCATGGCAGCGAGTACTTCGAGAAAATCCGCATAATTCTCGAACCGCGCTTTGTCGATGAGCTCGGCAGAATGATGGCCGCAAAAATGGATACTCTGAAAAATGAGATAGACGTAGTTTGTGCTCCTGCATATGGCGCAATAGTCTTCGGATTTTCAACAGCACTGCATATGGAGAAAAACTTCGCTTTTCTTCAGAGAAACAGTGACGGAAATATGTCTGTTCGATCAGGTTTCAGAGATCTCGTTGCAGGCAGCAGGATACTGCTAATCGAGGATGTGTCTACTACTGGTGGAAGTATCATTGAATCAATAAGCGCACTGGAAGCTCTCAATGCCAGGGTTGTTCAGGTCGGGCTTATTGTGGATAGAACAGCAGGGACCATGAATATCGGAACACCATATAAGGCACTCCTGTCTGTAGAAGCTGAGAGTTGGCCGCAGGACGAGTGTCCTCTTTGCAACAGGGGGATTCCGATTACAACACCAGGTTCATCCGGCAAATCCGTCGTATGACAACAACCGCTTCGCCGGTTATTACTGCTTTCGAGTACAGGATATCACGCAGTTTCGTCCTGCTTCTTTTGCTCTGTAAAGAGACGCATCAGCAGCAGATACAAGTGCTGAGGAGTGTTGCACTGAAAGAGCTGCTGTACAGGTTCCGATACTGCAGGTAATTGTGAGTCCCTTAATAATATTATCCAGATTCATTTCCGCTATTTCAACTCGAATGCGCTCTGCAATTGAAATTGCTTCATCATTTTTAGTTCTAGGAAGTACAATAAGAAATTCCTCACCACCGTAACGACCGATTCTGTCAAATGATCTGCATTTATCGACAAGCTTTCCGGAGAAATCGATTAATACCTTATCTCCTGCCTGGTGACCGTATGTATCGTTAACTGCCTTGAATTTATCAAGGTCCAGCATGAGTACGCTTGTCGATGTACCTTCTCTCCTTCCCCGATCAAGTTCCATATCAAGTTCTTTCAGGATCGCGGCATGATTAAGAAGTCCGGTAAGACCGTCAGTTCTTACAAGATATCTAAGTTGTCGATTCAGTTCGACTAATTCCATCTCGAGCTGCGCGGTTCTTATTCCAACTCCTATCCTGGCTCTCAGTTCAATTGAATCAGTCATCTTGGAGATGTAATCATTCGCTCCAGCCTTCAGAGCCTCACTGATACTATTAGAACCTTCTCGGGCACTGTTCATAATAATGTAACAGATATTCTCGTTTTCAATATTGCGTATGGCACGGCAGACATCTATTCCGTCCATACCGGGCATCATCCAGTCAAGTACAACAACAGGATACCCATGCTGCTTGATCTGTTCAAGCGCAGAGTTACCGTCGTTCACTGTAACAGGCTCATGTCCCATATCAGAAATAAGTTTGGATATAATTTTTCTTATGATCGGATCATCATCTGCAATAAGAATTCTCATTCAGATTTCCATTCCTTTGTAATTCAATATACAATATTCATCGAAGATGGCACTAAAACAAGAGCATATGAGAAAAATGGTATCTATAATCAGTATTGTAAGAGATCTGAGAATGGATTCATAATCAGGGATTCTGATTAAAAAATTCCGCAAGCTGTTTGTAAAGCTCAGGAGCTCTCTTTTTCATTTCAAGCGGTTTTTCAAAGAAAGCTTCAACCGAACAGGCAAAAAATTCAGCAGGATTGGTACCCGCGTACTGGCGAAGTAACGATCTTCCGGAATGAACCTTTTCAAACTCCGCCTGCATGACCTCAACCCAGGGACGATAAGCTCCAAGTGACAGTTCGCTGGGAACTCCATCCGGGTGATAACCGTCCAGAATATGAGCGAACTCATGGTATCCTACATTGTATCCATCATTATCATGCTGAAATCCGCGGAGAAGATGCGGAAGTGAGAGTATTACGCTACCTGCGGAATGTACAAGCCCGGCTGCGACAGTATCTGTCCCCTTTATATCAGTGGAGTATGATCCATCCGTTCTGAAACCTCCGGGATAGATAAGGATATCACCAAAATCACGGTACTCCCATTCCGGTCTCTTAAAGATAAGACGGATGGCGGTTGCCGCTACAAGGAGTTCAATTTTCCTTGTAATCTCCACATCATCCACACCCGTAATGGTATGTTCTGACAGGAATATCGCAATATCCGCTTCATAAATTTGTTTATCTTCATTTACAAGAGATGAGTAGAACGATACCCATTTTGATAGTATTTTTCTATCTCCACCTGTAAGAGGATTTTTCGAAATTTCTCTTCTTTTCATGTATTTCGGATAGTAAAAAACAAAATAATACAGCCCGCCACCGGCAAATACAAATGGGATGACGATCAAAGCCTTGCCTGTAACAATGAATGGAAGGCTGAACAATATGCAGGACAGGGCGGTAAGAAAGAGTCTGAATTCAATCTGCCTGCGTGGAAATATTTCCATGAAGCCTACATTTCCTTTATGAAATGCCGCTCTACATGGATTCTCTTGAGTTCTCTTGCGAAGATTTTCCTGTCGACTTCTTCGCTCTTCAATTCCTGCTCAGTTTCCTCAAGCTTATGCTTCTCAAGACGGAAAGCTCTCCAGGCCTTACTGTAAGTTTCTCGCAGTAAGGCAAGTTCCTCTGTTTCCAATTTTTTTCCCTCAGCGTCTTCCGTAGCCTCTCTGGCTTTCTGGTAAGCAGCTCTGGCATCTGACGCCAGCTTTGTCTCCTCGTCAATTTCCTGCCTGAACTCCTTTATCTCATCCTCGCTGAAACTCATCTCTTTCATGATGGCTTCTTCAATTTCATCAAGA
>DAOWJX010000043.1 GCA_030640155.1 Candidatus Aegiribacteria sp.
AGAGCACCTCCGGAAGTCCCCTGCCGGGGGAAGTGGTTGATATTGGCTATTTTGATATTGTCGATGTAGATGCCGTTCTCCACAGGATTGCCGCCGCGCACGGCCAGGCCATTGTACTGATCGTCCACCTTCGCGATGGAAGGCAGCCCGGCAATTACGCGAGTTACATCACCAGCTGAACCGGGAGTCCTCCGTATCTGCTCTCCTGCGAACTCCATTCGGCTGGTCGGCTGGGTCTCATCCTCAGCGAAATACTCGGGTCTGACCTCTATGGTTCCACCGGAAATGACCGCAATCTCCAGTGAGAAATCGATAAAGGTCGACCGCTCAGACCTGACAATGATATCCGTCTTCACATGGGAATGATAGCCGACGCTTGTGACACTGATGCTGTAACCCCCTACAGGAATATCGGCAATCGTGAAGTTTCCCGATGCATCGGTGATGCTACCGTACGAAGTACCGACCACCATCACGAAGGCACCAACGACCGGATCCTGAGTTCTCTGAGAAACCACCTGACCTTTAATACTTCCAGTGGGTTCAGCTCCATAGGTAACTGATGCTATGACAATAAATTGAATGAACAATAAGAATGCTGATCCAAAGCGCATCTGTACTCTCCTGACTATCTCCATGTATCGATGGGATTGCTTTCATACTTGCTAATCACATGATTTAATCATGTGATTATGATACTGAAAAAAGATAATTCGTCAATACTTTCCGGGTTGCCGAAAAGCGACGAAAAGGTTACCTTAGCTGAGTCAAACCTGGAGGGTTTATGAAAGACAAAGGTGACACCAGAAAGAGAATCATCCTTGCTGCAATAGATATTCTCAACAGTGAGGGTATAGGCGGAATCACCACCCGCAGCATCGCTGAAAAAGCCGGAGTCAACTCCGCCTCCGTGAACTACTACTACGGTTCCAAGGAAAACCTTATCGATCACGCTCTCAGCATGACACTGGAGCATGTCTTCAGCGACTGGATGATGATCCTTGAAATAGAGGAACTGGACCTTCCTGTCAGGATCTACTGCTTGCTGGATTTCACTATGGAAGGTGTCTTGAAATATCCGGGCATAGTACATTCGCACCTGTTCGACCCGCTGTCAAAAAAGAAAGCAAGGAAGGCTTTCGCGGAAAAGACGAGTTCCCTCCTGGACATACTTTCTACAATGCTTGAAGAACGTATGCCCCTGACAAAAGAAAAACTAAGATTGTCACTTGGACAGATGCTGCTCACAGTGATATCCGCAGCCATAATCCCGGAGCTGTTCACAGCGATCACAGAAGAAGAAATAACCGAAGATCAGGCAAGAAGCCGTTTCATTCTTTTCCTCCTGAAACAATTCCTCGATGTGGATCTGACGATAACGGATATTGTTCAGAGTGAAATCATCCGGGTTCGTAAACTGGCTTTCAGAAGTGAATAATCTTCGACAGCCTTACTGAGTAATCAATATCCTATGCGTTTATTCGCTCCTCGGGGTCTTCCGGCTGGATCGCTCTATATATGAATGTATACAGCTTTTCCCGTTTGAGGTATTTTGCGGCGGCTTCGTTCGCCTGTTTCAGACTGGTTTTCATAACTGCATTATGGAACTTCTCAGAGAAATCCTCGTCTTTACCGAAAAGCATCGGTGCGCAATCCCGTCTAAACACATTTGCAGGCTTCTCTCCCATTTTTTTCCAGCGACCGTCGAAATGAGATTTCGCAAGCTGAAATTCATCCTCGGTAAAACCTTCTGAGCCGGGTTCAGTGATTTCACGGAACATCCCTTCAAGCGCCTGCTCCTCCTTTTCGGGTGATGTCCCGATAGAGGCCATTAAGCCGCCCGTTCCGAAATGGCTGACATTCATCGAAAATACCATATAGGCAAGCCCTTCCTTATCCCGGAGGATTTTAAACAATCGCGCGGACATAGCTCCGCCAAGCATTTCGTTCACAATTGTCAGAGCCGGCAGGTCTTCATGACCCTCCGGCAGGCCTGGAGCCAATACAACGATAATTGTCTGGAACTGTTCCTTTGTTTCAATCAATTCCTTATCAGCGGCGAATTCTGCAGCAGGGCGTTCCGAGGGCTTACTGGATGATAATCTGCCGAATGTCGCTTCGACTTTCTTACCAAGTTCATCAGGCTCGAAATCTCCCGCGAATATCAGTACCGCCTCGGATGGATTAAGGAGACCTTTCAGGTATTCCCGTATTCTTCCGCTGGTAATTCCGGGAACCGTCTCTATTAATCCATTTTCCGGAAGCCCATAACCCCTGCGGCCGTAAAGAACTTCCCATGCCTTCCGGAAAGCGTACCACCTGGGAAAATCGTGTATTGCCTTGATCTCCTTCTCGACTGTCGCACGGGTAGACTCTATTGCTTTGTCAGCCATTTCAGGTTCGGTAACCAGTTCATAGTAGAGATCGATAAATCGGTCGATATTCTCAGGGAGAACGGAACCTCCGATCTGATGCATTTCAGCGAAAACATATGCATTGAATTCCGCGCCGATTGCAGCTGCAGCTTTATCGAATTCCACTCCGGGATGAGAATCCGTTCCTTGAAGCATCGAAGTAAGCGCGAGGTTGGTAATCCCCGCCTCGGGTGGGTTCTCGATTGCGGTGCCTGGCAGGGCTATCATCGAAGAATAGATCATATTGAGCGACGGGTCCGGCATCATTACTAGCCGCAGGCCGTTTTCGAGTTTGTGAACGGTTTTTCCGCGCCGCTGCGCCTCCCACAGTTTTGTATCCGTGAGTACAGGGACAATCGTTTTGTTCTCCTCCGGCAGATAGAAGGACCAGTTGGCTTCATGTCCGAGAGATAGGTGCGCCCTTGCCGCACCTATTATCTGTTTGCGGTTCAGCGCTCTTACCCGCTTCCCGAATTCGTCCTCTTTCTGGAAACCAATCTTGGCAAAATCATCGGCCAAACTTATTGCTTTTGAGAAGTAGCTTTCTTCTTCACGGGCTTTCCCGGCAAGAACTCGATTCTTCGCTGATTCAAGTTCGATGTCTGTGGGTCCGGTTGTTTTCAATCGATGGATTTCCTCCATCATTATAGCCTGCACCCTCAAGGGATCGGAATCCTTTCCGCAGAAAGCGTTTATTGTGAGATAACCGTCCTCGGCAATGCACTCCTCATACGCATACACCTCCCAGGCCAGTTTTTCCTCTGTAATCAGTCTTTGATACAGCCTTGATGATCTGCCTTCCGTCAGATAAGAATTTATCACCTGCATTGCATAATAGTCGGGGTCTTTCATTCCGGGAATGCGCGTACCGTAAGCAGCGGCGGATTGATCTATTTTACCATGCAGAACCTTGAAGCGAGGCTCCGTCTGCTGAGGTTCGGAAAGGTCGGGTGTTGTAACTTCACGCGATCTCAAACCGCTCCAGCTTTCCTCCAGAACATGGAATATCTCCTCTGTCCTGAAATCGCCAACCACAATGTAAGCCATGTTATTAGGCACGTAATGGCTTCTGTAGTAGTTGTATATGCGGTCTCTGGGAACGCTTCCAATAAGGTCATGGCTGCCGAGAACCGTACGGCGGAGTGGATGCTTCTCGAAAATCAGCTTCAGCAGTCTCTCCATGTTGTACCTTATAGGATTATCAAGCGAAATCCGTATCTCTTCCTGAACAACGGAGCGTTCCCGGTTGACCTCCTCCGCAGGCAGCATGGAGTTCTGTATCTGGTCGGTGTGGATTTCAATTCCTTCGAGAATCTTTTCGGGAGGGACGCCTATCGTATAACAGGTCCAGCAATGGCTGGTCATAGCATTGAACATTCCGCCGATAGCAGTAACATCTTCAGCAAGCTTACCGGTGCTTCTTTTATCAGTACCCTTGAAAAGCAGATGTTCGAGAAAATGCGATAATCCGTCGTGTTCATCGTCCTCGTTTATAGCTCCGGCTCTGGCTACTCCCAGCAATTCGACCCATGGGTATCGGTGGTCCTCAAGAAAAACGAGTTGCATCCCGTTAGCTAGTTTCACGATAAAAGGTCTTTCCATCTCTGTTTCCCTTCAATAGTTCTGTCTGAACCTTTTGCGCAGGAAGACGAGTCGTCCTTCGTCTATGTAAAGAATTCTTGTAGGAATGAACAATATTGGATATTCACTCATAATCCAAGTACCTAATCAAGGCTATTTATATTTAGTAAATGGACATTACCAATAGATAGTTCAGGAGATTCCATGAGAAATACACAGAGAATCAATCTGGCTTGAGCAATGCTATCAGGTTTGCCGATCGTCATACCAGTACTTTCTGGCGAACTTTTCGAAGCGCTTTGATGAAAAGAACATTGCATAAAGACCACGAACCAGCAAAGGGAGATAATGCCATTCTCCATGCTGATCGAACTTCCGCGTGGAGGCGATTGCCCTTACGGAAGTAAGGCGTGCAAGTTTCTGCTTGCGAGCGCGTCCCAGCTGTTTTAACCGCACCAGGAAATCAACATCCTCCGCAAACAGCTTCTCTTCATTGTAGCCCCCTATCTCTATGAAGTCTTTCCGCCTGCAGAAGACAACGCCTGTATCCATGCCTGTTATCAGGATAATAGGTAACATGCCTATGTAATACGTCAGGGCGATACCCAAGGACATACGATCAAGGGTAACTCCGGTTGAACCAGCAACCACCTTACCGCTTGAGATGGCATTATCGATTACATCGAACGTGTTCGGATGAATTAGGCTGTCCGCGTCCAGGAAACAGAGTATTTCTCCGTTCGCAACTGCTGCGCCGGCATTGCGTACTGCGGCAATAATGCGTTTTTCTTCTTTGACAACTATGCATCCTCGAGATCGAGCGATCTCAGCTGTTCTATCGGTAGAATAATTATCGGAAACAATGACTTCAATCGCATTGCTGCAATCTATGTAATTCGCGCTGGCGATCTCGACCGAGTCAAGCAATGCAGGAAGGTAACCCTGTTCATTGTAAGCAGGGATTATCAGGGAGAACCGTGGAGCAGGATGTCCAGCCATGATTCTTGTTTCTTTCTCCTTCGCAAGATAATATGTAATTGTCATATTCTAAGTTCAACGAATGATTCCTGAGAGAGAACACTGTTCGAATCTCTCTTTATGAATATTACATAGGGATAGGTTTTCACGCCAGAGTGATTCACTGATGCAATATCAATTCAACAAGATCAGAATGTGAAATCTGATATCTGAAGTCTCAATCATTGATAGCAGAATATCTCACGAATGTTGGACAAATTAATGCTACACTATTCCATCATGCGCCTAAGATAAGCATCACTCTCATTAACTTTCAACCGAACCCAGAGAGGATTGTGGTCGGAGAGCTGATACGTCTTCCAATCACGATAGTATTTAGTGAAATTGCCATTGTATTTTGTACCATTAAATGCAGTCGTTTTGCTCATTGCAGTTATGTAATCTGCTTCTTGACTCTTCGTGAAAGTATTCCGAAATAGTTTGAAGACTCCTGCATTCTTTTCATTGTCGATAAATCCCAGAATACCTTTCCTTGTCTTAAAGGCAATCTGATCGTAGTAGTGTGTACCTAGTACATTGGTCTTGCGGCGGAGAGCTTCAGGTACTTTAAATTTGTGTTTCAGTAAAGCCTGCATCGTTCTGTGTGTTGGGCTTATAATATTGAAATCACCAAGTAGTATTAGTGCACGATCCTCTTCAAGGTTAACATCTGCACGATCACTCAAGTACTCAGCAATTGCTCCAATCTCCTGAATTCTTTCTTTGAGTTTTTTTCCTGAGTTCGTTCCATAATAGATATGCACAGTACAGATATCGAACTTGAACCAACCAGACTGGAATGATGCTATAAAAGGAGTACGTCGGAATTGCTTTCCTGCAACGAAGTCATCCTCATCAATCTCAGCTTCTACTTTTGAGATAAGCATTTTTGTCGGAAGTACAATCTCACCAGCTATGTTTTGGAATTGGACCTTACGCTTATCAAAGGCAAATGTCATTCGCTCACCGTTACCACCGAGAACAGGATCAGTTACATCGGTGGCGATATAATCCCAATTTGAACCCAGGATTCTCATTACTTTTTTCCA
>DAOWJX010000128.1 GCA_030640155.1 Candidatus Aegiribacteria sp.
ATTCAATCTAATCGAGATTGACGAAAAGGAAGGTGTGTTTTCCATGATGGAAGGACCGACTGCATTGGCATACTCAGCTGATGAGGTACTTCCAATAAAGATATTAAGGAACTTCGCAAAGAATCACAAGGGGCTTCCTCAGGTAAAGGGAGGATTCGTATCCGGTGAGACTTATGCAGTCGCGAAAATGATGGAACTGGCCGAAATTCCCTCCAGAGACGAACTCCTGGCCAAAATGCTTGGATCCATTAGCTCGCCGTTACAGGGATTCGTATCTGTCAGCAGCGGAATAATCCGCAAATTATTCTACACCGTTATCGCGATTAAGGATAGCAGGGAAAATTAAGAAAGGTTTAGACGGGACCTGATCAGGTGCCGTTGTAAATGGAGGAGAAAAGATGAGTGATGTCAAGAAGGCTGATATTATCAAGGCCATTTCTGAAATGACTGTTCTGGAACTTTCGGAACTCGTAAAGGAGATGGAGGAAAAATTCGGTGTCTCAGCTGCAGCCCCCGTAGCCGCAGTAGCCGCAGCTCCCGCTGGAGGGGCTGGAGTAACTGATGAAAAGACCGAGTTTGACGTTATTCTTGAGGACTTCGGCTCAAAGAAGATTCCTGTCATCAAGATTATCAAGGATGTTCTTGAACTCAACCTCAAGGATGCGAAGGAGCTTGTGGACAACGTTCCATCGAAGCTTCGTGAGAACGTGGACAAAGACGAAGCAGAGGCTCTCAGGAAGCAGCTTGAAGAAGCAGGTGCGACTGTCAAGCTCCAGTAACATCAATCTTATCCGCGGCGAGAGAAGTTTAGCTTCTCTCGCCGCCTGCATCGTGCTGAATAGAATAATGTTTTTTCGTCATTTCACTTCCTAACAAGCGTGAGGAGTGATCAGGTGAGGGTTAATAGACCTGTAAGAAATTATTCAGGAGTACAGCCGGTTATTGAAATGCCGGATCTTCTGAAAATTCAGAGAGAGTCTTTCAGCAGATTTTTGCAGGATGATGTTCCACCGGATGAACGTCTTCCTCAGGGTCTGCATAAGATTTTTCAGGATACGTTTCCCATTGAAAGCAGCAATCGCGAATTTTCACTGGAATATGTGTCGTACGAACTGGGCAGACCTAAATACAGCGTTCAGGAAGCCATGGACAAAGGCCTGAGCTATTCCGCACCTCTTACCACAATGCTCAGACTGGTTTTCCGGACCGGTGTAGATATCGCTGACTCCAAGTCTTCTTCCGATTCCTGGAAAGTTTCCAGGATAATAGACCAGTCAGTATTTCTTGGTGAACTTCCACTTATGACCGCAACCAGTTCTTTCGTAATTAACGGAGCTGAACGTGTCATTGTGAATCAGCTGCACCGGAGTCCCGGCGTGTTCTTTGAGGAAACAACAATGCAGCGGGGTAACCGCATATACAAATCCAGAGTTATACCGCAGAGGGGTTCCTGGCTTGACCTCAAGCTTGATCATAATGACATAATCTATGCTAATATCGACAGGCGTCCCAAAAGGATTCCCGTCACTATGCTGCTTCGGGCTCTGGGACTCGGATCGGACGCGGATATTCTCGCAAGTTTCTATCCCAGATCTAAGAGGAATCTGAAAGATGCTCTGAAAAGTCGCTCCAAGGTAATCGAACTTGTTCTGAAGTCTTTTGCTGAAGACATTGTGGATTCCGAGACAGGTGAGCTGCTTGTTAGATGTGATGAGCCTGTTGAGAGTATTGAGAAAATTGAACTACTTGTTGAACACGGAATAGAAGATGCTTATTTCCTTTCTTCACGTATGGAAGCAAACGATTTCGACGGAATCAGGAAAACCCTCGCCAAGGAGTCAACAAGTCTTGGAGCAGGAGTTGAGAAAAACGAAGACTCAGCCACAATGTGGATCTATGAAGCTCTTCGAGGTACCGAGGCTCCAAATCTTGATCATGCCAGGAGCTATCTCAGATCGATGTTTTTTGATTCCAAAAGGTACAGCCTCAGCGAAGTTGGAAGGTACAAGCTTAACGAAAGACTGAACATCTCCACTTCAATGGAGAAACTTACTCTGACTGTGCCGGATCTTGTAGCTATTGTAGAGAATCTGATCAGACTCAGAGAGGGAAGAAATACCTCTGATGATATTGACCACCTCGGTAACAGACGTGTTCGTACCGTCGGGGAACTGCTCGGACAGGAATTCTCAAAAGGTCTCAGCAGAATGGCAAGAACCATAAGAGACAGGATGGGGCATCAGGATCGTGAAAAACTGACCCCCCATGATCTGGTGAATTCCAGAACACTGTCAAGTGTGATCAATACGTTTTTTGGTTCCAGCCAGCTTTCACAATTCATGGAACAGACAAATCCGCTTGCTGAGCTTACTCATAAACGGAGAACAAGTGCTCTGGGTCAGGGAGGCCTTACCAGGGAAAGAGCCGGATTCGATGTGAGAGATGTTCATCACACTCATTATGGTCGTATGTGTCCTGTTGAAACACCGGAAGGACCGAATATCGGACTGATTACTACATTAGCCGTATTCGCGACGATTAACAGATTCGGTTTCCTTGAAACGCCGTACCGTCGAGTAATTAATGGTAAAATAACGGATGAGGTCGTGTATCTGTCCGCTGACAGAGAAGACAGAACTACAATTGCTGAAGCGGATGCACCCGTTGATTCCGAGGGTAATCTTACCGGAAACCTCGTTCGATCCAGAAGAGCGGGGACTTTCCCGATGGTCACTCCCGAGGAAGTTGAGTTCATCGATGTCAGTCCAAGACAGCTGGTTGGAATATCAGCCGCCTTGATTCCCTTCCTTGAACATGATGATGCGAACAGAGCTCTGATGGGTTCGAATATGCAGCGTCAGGCTGTACCTCTTCTGCATCCACAGGTTTCTGTTGTTGGAACCGGCATGGAGAAAAGGGCAGCGCTGGACTCCGGGGTCCTCACTACCGCACGGAGGAGTGGAACGGTAGAAGAAGTTGATGCAACACACATCGTTATCAAGGCAGACTGTGAAGTATACGATTTCAATCGGTTTGATACATATCAACTCAGGAAATTTGCCAGAACAAACCAGGATACCTGTTTCAATCAGAGACCGCTTGTTAATGTTGGCGATAAAATCAGAAAAGGCGATGTCCTGGCTGATGGTATGGCTACTGATAAAGGACTGCTCGCACTGGGAGTTAACACAACAGTTGCATTCATGCCCTGGAATGGATACAATTTTGAAGATGCGATCGTTGTAAGCGAACGTCTTGTAAGGAATGATGTTTTTACCTCCATCCATGTAGTCGAGATGGAAACCCAGTTCAGAGAGACAAAACTTGGTCCAGAAGAACTGACTAGAGGACTTCCAAGCGTTGATAATCCATACGAAATCAGGAATCTGGATGAAGACGGAATTATTAAAATCGGGTCCAGAGTGAGAGAAAGAGATATCCTCGTTGGGAAGATAACCCCAAAGGGGGAGCAGGATCTGTCTCCATCTGAAAGGTTGATCAGAGCGATCTTTGGTCAGAAGGCCGGAGACGTAAAAGATGCTTCGCTTCGAGCTCCTACAGGGATGGATGGCGTTGTAATCGATGTCAAGGTTTTCTCAAGAAAAGACAGAAGTGAAAGAACCCGCAGGGAGGTCGATGAGAAGCGCGACAGACTCCGCGTGGAATATGCCGGGGATGAGAAAAGACTCACCGAAGAACGCGACAGACTTCTCAGAAAGATCCTGCTTGGCCAGAAGGCGGTAAGTCTTGTTGACAAGCTTAACGGAGAGGTGATGGTTCCTTCAGGCAGGAAACTCACAGCCGCATTCCTGAAAAAAGCGAATTATGCCGATATTGACTGGAGCCAGCAGCTTGTAGAAGATCTGAAAGTTGACGATGAAACGCGACAGATTCTGAGGAATGCTGACAGCGAGCAGAGAAGACTTGAGAGCGGACTCGAAATGGAAGAGGAGAAACTTCTTCGTGGAGATGACCTTCCGCCGGGAGTCATAAAGACAATTAAAGTATACTTGGCAAAACGACGTAAACTCCAGGTTGGTGACAAGATGGCTGGAAGGCATGGAAACAAAGGTGTCGTCAGCATAATCGTTCCGCAGGAAGATATGCCCTATCTGCCGGATGGGACTCCTGTAGACATCTGTCTTAATCCGCTTGGCGTGCCAAGCAGAATGAATATTGGACAGATAATGGAGACAAACCTCGGATGGGCAGCAAAGAAAATGGGGTATGATGTAAATACACCTGTTTTTGATTCTGCCAAGAACTCTGAGATAGAAGACGCACTTGAGGAAGCGGGTTTTGACAGAGACGGGAAAACCGTACTGTACGACGGCAGAACAGGTGAACCATTTGATCAGCGAGTAACCGTGGGCTGCATGTACATGCTGAAGCTCGCTCATCAGGTTGAGGACAAACTGCATGCAAGAGCAACCGGTCCATATGCCATGGTGACACAGCAACCCCTTGGAGGAAAGGCTCAAAATGGTGGCCAGAGACTCGGGGAAATGGAAGTCTGG
>DAOWJX010000351.1 GCA_030640155.1 Candidatus Aegiribacteria sp.
ATTGGGAAGTTGCGGACGAGCTTTTCCCAGTAGGAGACCATCTCTTCTGAAGTAAGACCGGAGGGATCACACCCGTGCATATAGTATTTCCCGTCATGGTACATTTCGCTGGCTGCGGGATCAAGAGCCAGAAAGATATCTTCTCCCGGTGTGTATCCGGCATCAAGGATTCCCTTCATTATGAAATCAAGAGCCGCTTCGTTTGATGGCAGATCCGGGGCCAGTCCACCTTCATCCCCCACGGTTGTTTGAAGCCCCATGTCAGTAGACTGCTTTCTCAGAGCGTGAAAAATCTCGGTACCTGCCTGAAGCGCTCTGCTGAATGTTCTGAAACCCGCGGGTACAATCATGAACTCCTGAAGATCTATAGGGTTTGACGCATGTTTTCCTCCATTGAGAATATTCATGCCCGGTACAGGAAGAAGCCTTGCTGAAGGTCCGCCCAGATATCGATATAGAGGAAGCCCCAGATGGCTGGCAGCAGCCCTGGAGACAGCCATTGATACAGCAAGCGTAGCGTTTGCGCCCAGTTTTTCCTTATTTGAAGTACCGTCAAGCTCAATCATGATTCCATCAATGCGAGCCTGGTTCAGAGCGGAGAGCCCTGTAATTTCAGGTGCTATCAGCATTTCTATATTCTTTACAGCTTTAAGAACACCCTTTCCTCCGTAAGCTTTTTCTTTATCCCTTAATTCAACAGCTTCATGTTCACCGGTTGAGGCGCCGCTTGGTACGGAAGCTCTACCCCATCCCCCATTGAGGAGGAAAACCTCAGCTTCAACAGTAGGATTTCCTCTTGAGTCTAGTATCTGTCGAGCACGAATTTCTACAATGTCAGGCATCGATGGTCCTTCCGGTCAAAATAAGTAAGAGCAGAATTATTAAATATACTATTTTGCGGGGAATATCATGAAAAAGAGAATCTATTCACTCCTCTGGAGATGTACTCGCTGATTATACTTTCAGGGGTTCTTGTTTCAAGTACATCCAGAAATGTCTCAGCAACCCCCGGGTCGAACTGAGAGCCGATGTTTTTCCGTATTTCACTGAGAGCGTATTCAATTCCGGGAGCCTTTCGGTATACCCTGTCGGAAGTCATGGCATCAAAGCAGTCAGCAACGGCGATAATCCGGGCGTGATGTGGAATATTGTCTTTTTCGAGACCGAATGGATATCCTCCGCCATCGTACCGTTCATGATGATATCTTACCGTATCGATGAAACTGCCGAAGGCGGTGACCGGTCTCAGGATTCTATAGCCGGTTTCAGGATGCATTCTGATGATATCGAATTCTTCAGATGTAAGGTTTCCTTCTTTATTCAATATTGACTCGGGTATGCCGATCTTGCCGATGTCATGCAGCAGCGCTGCATGGTGCAGAAGCTTGATCTCTCTGACAGGAAGATGCAGGTGAGATGCAATAGTCATTACGTAAGCCGCAACATTTCTTGAATGGTCGCTTGTATACGGATCTTTCGCGTCAACTGCGCTGGCCAGAGCGAAGATAGCCTGGGTATAATTCGTTTCACTTGTCTCGAATAGATAAGCGTTGCTGAGCGCCATTGCCGCGTGTCGCACCAGAATCGATAAATAAGAGCTATCATGAAAGAGTATTTTCTCATGAGACCAGTTTGCGAGGACCATCATTCCCCTTAAACTTCCGAATTTGCTCAGATCAAGAATTTCAAGGTTTGGAGGAGATTCCCAGTCAGGAACCCTGGTGCAGGCGAAAGAATCTCTAACACCGCTATCGAGGTATTGACTGACAGTCACAGGTTCCTGAGTCTGCTCAAGGAGTTCACGAAGGTCGGAGTTGAGAATCTTTTCAGGTATGTCAGATCTGACCATGGTATAGCTCAGGGGAAGCATATCCTTCCCGCTGAGAAAGACGCCAAACAGATCAAAAGGAATCATCGTTCTGAGTCCTTTGACAATAGATGACAGCACCTGTTTGGTATCAAGTGAAGAAGAGAATTCTCCCGCAAGAATGTTTACCTGTGACAGGTTATCGGCATGCCCGCGAAGATTTGAAGTAAGCCTGTAATTCATTAACTGATTCCCTGCTTGTGCCGCGAAAAGCCCCAGCAGCTTAAGGTCTCTGACAGTAAAAGAGGCTGGTATTGAAGATCTGGCAATCATGCAAACTCCAAGATTACCATCAGGGCTGGGAATGGCAGCAGCCATAAGAGATGATATAGAAGTATTTTCCGGAAGGGAAAGATCGGTGTATTCTCCTGCAAGAATACCTCCTTCAGTGTTTAGAGCTTTCCGGCTGAAAGATTTCCATTCATTGTCACTGAGAAGATCTTCTTTCCCAAATTCACAGATTTTGGTAACACTGCTCTCACCAGGAGTTTTCGCAAGATATATTCTTGCGGAGTCTCCTCTGAATGTGTGTTCCAGAGCCTGAACAAGAGTCTCCAGGAATGCCTGTCGGGAATGTTTCGAGATATTGATATTCACCGTAAGATTGTAAAGATCCTTTAGTTCAGGAGAGGGAAGAACAGACAGCTGCTTTTTCCGGAACTCAAAGGCTCTTCCCACAGTCTGGCTCAGTTCCACCATCGAGAAAGGCTTGGTTATGAAGTCAAAAGCGCCCCTCTGTATAGCATCTTTTGCGAGGTCAATTGATCCGTGGCCGGTAATCAGAATAACCAGGGTATCGGGATACTTTACACGAATTTCAGAAGCCAGCTCCAGCCCGCCCATATCAGGCATCATGATATCGCTGAGGACAAGGCTGAAAGAAGTGGTCTGCATTATCGAAAGCGCTATGTTGCCGTTCTCAGCCTCGTCGATTTCAAAATCCTGCAATTCAAGAACTTCTCTGCAGAGAGTTCTGATAGAGATGTCATCATCGACAACAAGAATTCTGGTGTTTTCACTCATCCTGAGAATTACCTTTATCCTTTTGAATGTTGTAATGTTTCATCCGCGCAAGAAGAGTAGTCCGTTTCAGCCCGAGCATATTCGCTGTGCTGGTTTTATTTCCACCGCTCTTCTTCAGCGCATTAGTGATATAGTGCTTTTCAATGCTGCTCAACAGTGAGTCAAGATTCACCAGTTCTGCTGTCGGAGTCAAATCGGGAAAATCTTCCTTCGAACATGTGATTCTGTCCGGAAGATCATGCAGTTCTACCTGCTCACTGTTACATAGAACAGATGCCCGTTCCATGGTGTTTTCCAGCTCACGCACATTGCCGGGCCAATGGTAGGACAGAAGTGCTGAAACAACGCTGGATGAAAGAGTAAGTTTCCTTGAATGCTCCGAACCTGCCAGTCTTGAAAGGAAAAACTCCGAAAGTGGTATAATATCATCTAACCTTTGCCTGAGTGGAGGTATATGGATCTCAATCACATTCAACCTGTAATAAAGGTCTTCTCTGAATGTTTTGCTGCTAATGGCTTGTTCAAGATTAATATTCGTTGCCGCTACCAGCCTGACATCTGTTTTTACAACATCAGAGCTTCCTACCGGTGAAAACTCACCGTCCTGAAGTACCCTGAGGAGCTTAACCTGCATGGCTAGGCTCATATTGCCAACTTCATCAAGGAAAAGAGAGCCTCCGTCCGCTACATGAAACCTTCCGTGAGATGTAGTTATCGCACCGGTGAAAGCACCTTTTACATGCCCGAACAGCTCACTCTCCAGAAGCCCTTCCGGAATTGCGCCTGAATTAACGGTGACGAATTGCTGTGTTGAGCGTCTGGAATTGCGGTGAATTGCCCTTGCTACAAGTTCCTTTCCTGTGCCGCTTTCTCCAGTGATAAGGATTGTGCTCTCCGTCCTCCCCACCCGCGTGACCATGTCCATGATATCTTCCATACTGGTGCTCTGGTAAACAATCTGATAAAGATCCTTGTATTGACAGCGCTTTGTTGAGGATCTCAGAGCTTGTTTAACTGCACTTATCAGAGCTCCGGAAGTAAACGGTTTGGGCAGGTAATCAAGAGCGCCTTTGCGGATAGCTTCCTTTGTACTCTCTATACTTGCGAAACCGGTTATCACGATCACCGGAAGGAAAGGGTATTTTCTTCTGACTATATCAAGAATTTCGATGCCAGAGATATCAGGAAGCCTGATATCAGTGATAATGAGATCAAAAGTGTTTTCCGCTCTGAGCTTTCGAAGGGCATCCCTGCCGCAGTTAGCCGTATCACATTGATATTCCGACAACTCAAGTGTTCTCTTAAGAGAGGATGTAATTGATATCTCATCATCGATTACCAGTATTCTGCTTTTCTTCGTATTATTCATATTCATGATGTATGTATGGTAACACAATCCCGAGAGATGTCAATATTTTGACGAAACGTCACAAGACTAATAAAGCTATGTATGTAACAGGAATTATCCTTTCCGTGCTCTTTCTTATTTCTGTATCCTGCAGGAGCAGACCTGAAGAAGGGGAGATTATCATTCGGGCGATCGATGTTCTGCCGAAACACACCGTTTCCACCGAACTGCCGGGTTCTGACAGTTCTTCAGTCTCCCAGGATCAAATGATTGTTGCGACGGACACTTCTGTTGATACAATTCTTTCACCTGATTCATTGATAGCTCTTCAGGATTCACTGATGCCTGATACGTTAGAAATTCCTCGGATCGATTCCATTGTGCTGGAATACCAATGGAGCAGATTAGCTATTGAGATCAACGGTTCCATTTATGCCAGCCTTCGGGATGAAGTTGAATATCCTGATATCCTCGGCGCTCACATCGTGCGATGTATGTGGTGGGACACAGATCCATGGAGAGGTATGAACGCAGGAGATTCTCTCTATGTGCTGTACGGCGTGACCGGCAGGGAAAACCAGATTGCTGCGCTTCGTTATGTGCCAAAGGAAGGCACTTCGAATAATCCATTGTCGGTATACAGTTTCCAGATGACCGGAGATAACTGGGCATCACACTATTATGCTGATGGAGCTGAAGTCATGCGATTTCTAAATTATATGCCGATTACCACATTCGAGGAAATGACCGGTCCCTACGGAGAACCCAGAGGCAATCACAGTCATGCTGGAGTAGACTACAAGGCTCCCGAAGGGACATCTGTACGAACCTGCAGGGGTGGAACTGTGACAAGAACAAATTGGAATTATGACTATAATGGAAATTGCGTGGAGATCAGTATTGGTGCCGGTTATACTGAGGTATTTCTTCACCTGAACGCGATTGCAGACGGTGTTATTCCGGGGGTTACGCTTCAGAAGGGAAATACAATCGGTTACGTAGGAACAACCGGAAGAACCTCAACTTCACCTCACCTGCATTATCAGATAAACGATGAAAACGGTAATCCAATCGACCCGTACCTGTTTTTCAGTTCTCACCGGAGGAATCTTCCCCTGTCCGATATGGATGCTTTTATGCAATTCCGGGACAGATGTGATGAACAGATGCAAAAGGTTGCAGAATGAGCAGAATCACAGTAATAACACTGAATTGGAATGGAAATGAAGTATTACGTGATATGATCAACTCTCTTGCTCCGCAATTGATAGAACTGGAGGCCAGACTGATTGTACTGGACAACTGTTCCACGGATGGGTCCGACAGAGCTGCTTTCGATGAGTTTGGCGGGGAACCATGGTTTTCCCTGATAAGAGCGGAGAGAAATCTTGGTTTTGCTGCCGGAGCGAACCTTGTTATTAATAATTCCGATGATGAAATACTTGTTCTGGCAAACAACGATACAGTTTTCGCTCCAGGAAGCCTGAAATTGCTTGTTGATGCTCTTGAGAGACATCCGGAAGCAGGCATGGCAGGACCTCGACTTCTATGGCCCGACGGATCACTTCAACCATCCATGAGAGACTTTCCTTTTCCAGGGAAACTGATAAGAGAGCACCTGCCTTTTCTCAGGAAGAAAACAGCAATTCACTCTTTACATCTTAAGGAGCAGAAAGTTGACTGGCTTGTAGGAGCTGTCATGGCATTCCGCCGTAAAGCTCTATTCGACGCAGGGCTATTTGATGAAGACTATTTCTTCTATCATGAGGAGACAGATCTGCAATACAGATTTTACAGATCCGGCTGGGAAGTGTGGTTTGTTCCAGCCGCTTCGGTTATTCACCTGGAAGGAGTATCGGCGCGTCAGATGTTTGGACAGGAAACCTGGCTGAGGTATATTCCAGGGAAAATACGGTTTCTCAGAAAACACGGAAAGTACGGCACTGTAACCGGTTTCAGGCTTTTTATGACCTTGCTTCACTCTTGCCGACTGCTTGCCGGAATGGTTAAGCCTGGTAAACGAAAGCACGATATCCGCTATACCATCTCGTACTGCCGGAAAGCCATAAGGTTGACATGGAAAAACAATTGAATCTGCAGCAGTACAGGAAGCACACGGTAGTACAACATCGATCAGGAGCAAAATGGCAGTAATTCTCGGGCTTAATTGTTACAAACATGATGCGGCGGTCGCACTACTGATTGACGGAAAGCTTGTCGCTGCCGCGGAGGAAGAACGATTTCGAAGAATCAAACATTATGCGAATTACCCTGAAAAGGCAGTTGATTTTGTGCTTGAAAGTGCTTCGATCAGCCCATCCGAACTTGATCATATCGCTTTCTATATGCTTCCCGGCCTTGTTATGCGGGAGAATATCTCCTACAGCAGACATTATCTCCTGAAGGACGGAGGAATCAATTTTCTCCTTTCGCAGCTGAACGGCGCAAAAAAAATGCGTGCGATACAAACAATTATTACTAATCATCTTGGAAGTTCTCTTAAAGCCAGAGTCAACTTTGTTGAACATCATATCGCTCATGCTGAAGCTGCCTGTTACTGTTCAGGATTCGAATCAGCCGCTGTTCTTACAATGGATGGAGTTGGGGAAAGAGACACCAGCATACTTGCGAGTTTCACCCCTGCCGGGTTGGAAATACACTCTTCTTCAAGATTTCCCAACTCACCGGGAATCTATTACAGTGCTGTTACGAAACACCTCGGTTTCATACCGGACAATGACGAGTACAAAATTATGGGGCTTTCCAGTTATGGAGAACCGGAATTTCTGGAAGTCTTCAGGAGAATAATCAGCAGCACCAGAGGAAAAATACATCTGAATACACAACTTCTGGATATTCACATGGGTGTTCACTCAGCTAAATTCTCTAAAGAAGTACAGAGAGTCATCGGTCCAAGGAGAGTACCCGGAACCGAGATCACTTCTCTTCACATGAATGTCGCGTGTTCCGCGCAGAAAGCTCTGGAGGAGGTTGGCCTTTCGCTGGCTGAGTATCTCAGGGAAGTATCAGGGATGAACAGGCTGGTAATTTCAGGAGGTGTCGGTCTGAACTGCGTAATGAATGGACTGATTGAGAAGGAATCCGGTTTTGATGAAATATTTCCTCTTCCCGCTTCACATGATGCCGGGACTTCCATAGGGACCGCAGTGTACATTCACCGGAAGAATTATCCGGAAATTCCTCTTGTTCCGCCTTCCAGCATGTATCTTGGTCCTGAATTTTCCGAAGAGGAAATCCGCGACGTAATGGAAATGGCCAGGCTCGGGTGGAGCAGACCTGATGATCTTGTGGACAAGACCGCTGAGCTGATCGAACAGGGAAAGATTGTGGGACTGTTCAACGGAAGGATGGAATTCGGACCCAGGGCTCTGGGCAACAGATCCATTCTCGCTGATCCGCGTAGAGAAGACATGAAGGATATAGTCAACAGGGTTGTGAAGCATCGAGAATCATTCAGACCTTTCTGTCCAAGCTGCCTCGAGCAGAAAGCCCATGAGTATTTTGAAGGATGCACCATTGCGAGATATATGAACAAGACTTACCCTGTGCTTCCCGAAAAGATCAGCAACATCCCCTCCGTAACTCACGTTGACGGAACGGCCAGGGTCCAGACTGTGACCAGAAAGATCAATCCTTTCTATTATGATGTGATAGATAACTTTTACAAAAGGACAGGAGTTCCTGTAATCCTGAATACATCCTTTAATGTAAAGGGAGAACCCATAGTAACAACACCCGTTGATGCAGTACGCTGTTTCTATGGAACGGGCATTGATGTGCTGGTAATGCCTCCCTTTCTGCTGTTCAAGGATCCCGGTGAACGGAACTGATGGCTTATCCGACGACAGTCGAACGTATCAAAGGAGAAAATCTTGGTAACTGCGCTCGGTAGAGGAACTGTTCTTGTTGCTGATGAGAACCAGGAGAGGGCTGCAGATCTGAAAAACCGGATCTCAGCGATGGGGTACAGCGTCAGCATCCAGTCTGACGCCAGGGGGACTCTTCGAAGAATCAGATCCCGATCTGTCAATACTGTCGTAATTTCAGCGACTATCGGTGATATGCATATGTCAGGATTTCTTGAGACACTGCAGAAAGCAAACCTTGCAGCGGGGGTTGTCATTCATGGCAGGACAATAGGAGCGGAAGACGCAATCTCCTGGATGAAATCCGGAGCAGTCGATATTCTGTTGAATATAAATAATACGCAGGCCCTGCAGGCCGCGATACAAAGAGCATTTTCCTTTTCAATCAGATTTGTTGAAAGCAGTTCAGCATCGGAATCAAAGAATGTTCTGCAAACCTCCCAGCTTCTTTATCGAAGCCGTGTTATGGGCGAGGTTGTCAGGAAAGCCAGACGCGTTGCTCCTGTGAAGGTAACGGTTCTCATCACCGGTGAGAGCGGGACGGGGAAAGATGTACTTGCCCGTCAGATTCATGCTCTCAGCGGAAGGACAGGGCCGTATCTTGCTCTTAACTGTGCGGCGATACCAGACACTCTTCTGGAGGATGAACTGTTCGGACATGAAAGAGGAGCTTATACAGGCGCTGATAAAGCACGGGAAGGTAAGTTCGAAGCCGCTTCCGGGGGAACGCTTCTTCTTGATGAAGTAGGAGAGATTCCCCTTGATATCCAGGTAAAACTGCTTCGTATCCTTGAGGATAACGAAGTCACAAGACTTGGAAGCAACAAGTCTCACCTCATTGATGTGAGACTAATCGCCGCAACAAACACCGATCTTAAATCAGCTGTCAGAAAAAGAACATTCAGGGAAGATCTTTACTATCGTCTGAAAGTCGTGGAAATCCACATCCCCCCGTTGCGTTCCAGAAGAAGTGATATCCCGATGCTGGCCATGTCATTCCTCAGAGAAGCAGCCGATAAGCACGGGCTCCCTCTTCCCGAAATTACCCCTGATGCTCTTGAGCATCTTGTATCATTCAGCTGGCCAGGAAATGTGCGCCAGCTGCGAAACCTCATGGAAAGCCTTCTGATTATATCAGGCAGCAGAATCAGTGTTGAGGAGCTTCCATCAGAAATAGCCGGAGTACCGTCGGGGAAAACCACTGTTCTTCAAACGGAACTGCCTGTGAACCTGGATGAACTGGAGAACCTTGCCATCAGAAAAACACTTGAGCTTACCGGTGGAAACAGAACCAGAGCAGCAGATCTCCTGGGTATAGGCCGCCGTACGCTTCAGCGTAAACTTAAGGAAATGTAACATTATTACACATTCATATTGAATGAGAATTTGGAGGTTGAAATGAAAGTCGTTAGATCCGGGCAGCTATTTCCGCGGAAGTACAAGCTGGGAGTACTGGCTCTGGTAGTTTTACTATGGTTCCTTCTCGGAGGACCGGTCTATATAGTTGATCCGGAGGAAGTGGGAGTAGTACTTACATTCGGTAGATACACTTCCACAACGGAGCCGGGTTTTCACTTCAAATGGCCCTGGCCTGTCCAGAGAGTGTACAAACCGGCTGTGAATATCGTACAGCGCATTGAAATAGGATTCAGAACTCTTTCCGACGACCCCCCTTCATACAAGAGCTTTACGAATGACCGTGAAATGCTTGCTGAAGCGCAGATGCTCACTGGTGACGAGAACATCATCAACATCGCCATTATTGTGCAGTTCAGGATCAACAGTGCCACCGATTACCTCTTCAATGTGCGTGATCAGTATGGCACACTGAGGGATATAGCTGAATCCAGCACGAGACTAATTGTTGGAAATAATGCGACTGACTCTGTTCTGACCACCGGGAAG
>DAOWJX010000244.1 GCA_030640155.1 Candidatus Aegiribacteria sp.
CAATTGATCAACACCGGTTTTTATCGCTCTATCAGCTTCCGCAAAAGCTTCAGCAGCAACGGCTGGATCAACCTTACAGGCGGTTCGAGAGTATTTCATTAACTTATCCAATAGTGGAAATCTTGCTCCTGTCAAATTTGCGATTTCCTTTTTTCCGCCTCCGCTCTCAACGATTTCCATTGCCTGAACAACCTTCTGCCACTGACTGAATAAATAGGATACGAGTCTGTTTGGATCCTCGCCATACCGCAGAAGCGACCATGCGGCCTCAAGGGCTTTTCCTCTCAGATTACCGAAGAGCATGTCTCCGAGATGGAAGATATCAGCTCTATCCTTGCCTGCTAATACTTCCAGTAAACCTTTTCTATCAACTGTTGAACCGGGTCCATGGTACAAAGCGAGTTTTACGATGGCATCTGACATTCTTCCAAGATTTCTTCCGGAATACTCGGCAAGAAGCTGAACGGTTTCCCGACTCAACTTGATGTTTTCAAAAGATGCAAGCCGAGTTGCCCATCCCGGCATATCTCTCTCAAAGGGTTCATAACAGATATAGAATGGTATTCTTTTCTCAAGTTCAAGTTTTCGAAGAATGGTTGATTCCCTGGGGGTCTTCAAGGATGTAAGAAGCAATGCGCAATCATTCAGACCTTCATCGATGGTACGCATCAATTCAGACTGAGCAGCCTTTCCGATATTATGACATTTGGAGATAAGGAGAAGCTTACCTGGCGCGAAGAGGGAGTTTTCAAGAAAATATCTGCGAAGGTCGCCTTCCTGAAGTTCACCGCCGTCAAACCGGAATATATCATATTTAAGCTCGTTCCCGAACTTCTCAGCCATCAGATCCTTAAGACGAGTTGACTGGTAAATGTCAGGACCAGATACAGCAAGTATGGATCCTGTATCTGCCTTAATTATCCTGCGCTCCATTTCGCTGTACTTACTGATCTTCATGAAGCCATCTCCGGCAAGCTGCCCCGGACAAACCTTGCAGAATGTAATAAACGAATGTATTTTTGCATCTTATCAAAATCAATTCAGTTTAGGGGAAAAAACATGTTAACCTGGCTCAGAGATAATGCTAAAATATTCCTGATCGCAACCATTGTCATCTTCGTCGCTCTCATCTTTCTCCGATGGGGAATGGGCGAGGGAGATAACAGACCGACTAACCCATACGAACGTCCTATTGCATCAGTTGACGGCGAAGATATCATGCCGGAAGAGTATCAGGCTGCGCTGCAGAACTGGAACCTTCGCTACAGACAGATGCTTGAGCAGAGCGGAAATCCGGATCCTGAATCGATGCTTCTTCTCATGAGTGCTGTCATAACAGAAGAAGCCTATAAAGAACTGATAAACAACAAACTTGAGAGTATCTATCTGGATAGCAGAAACTGGACCCATTTCACAGTCGGACAGGCCGAAGCGCTTCTAGCCGCTCAAGTCAGAATGCAGGATCTTGGCGACATGAGCGCTGAAGAATACCTTGATATGGTCAAATCCGAACAGCCCGGAATGTACCAGCAGTATCTCTACCAGACATACGCAGGTGGAGATTCCAGACGCTTCCCACTGGCTTCAGGAATGGTTAGTATGGCTTCCAGAGAAGAAGTCGATTTCCTCCTTCTTGACAACCAGGGTCAGATAACCGCCAGGTATGTTATCATAGATACCATTCCACCAATTCCGGATGAAAACGTACTTGAAGAATTCTACAACACTAATCCAGAAATGTTTTTCAGACCTGCCGGATCGCTGCTGAGGTATGTAACAATCCAGATAGCACCGCAGGAGGATGACCTGCAATTCGCAGTGGATAAACTCGATTCTCTTTCGTTTATAACCGAAGGATCTCCTATCACCGTAACAAGAATGCAGTTTCTTGAATACTACGGTGATGGTATTATTCTTGAAGAGGGACAGAGAACTGTTCCATTCCTGGGAATGTACACAAACAACCCATCAATCAGCAGTTATCATGTTCTCCTTCTTGATTCCGTTTTAACGTCATCTGAAATACTGGATGACACTCTTTACCTCAGAAGCTGGGAAGTACCTGTTCTACCTCAGTACTCCACAATAAGAAGTATAATGTGGGCTGTAGAACAGCAGATGGAAGATATTCTCGCAAACAGCGTACCGGATATCAGCGATTCTCTTCTGGTAATCGATTTTGGTGAGATGCTGGTTGAGGAAGACACACCGCTGACTGGAAGTATTTCAGAGGAGATCATTACCTTTGCGACAGATACACTCTGGCGGGATTCCCTGGGGCCAATCTTCTATTCCCCGGGATACAGGGGTGGCTATCCTGCATTCACACTTGTTCGCAGGATGGAATTCTACCCTTCGGACACAATCGGATACGAAGAAGCCGTCAATTCCGGAACTCTCCAGGAAATGACAATGTACTCTATCAGAAGAGAGTTATCCAAAACTCTTGCTCTTGAGGCACTCGATGAAATCCATTCAAGCGGTGTCAACCTTGGAGCATGGGCAGCATCTGAATCACTACAGGTATATACAACACCTGTTTTCACCGCTTCACAGATTCGGGCTGATGCTGAATCTGATCCGGAGGCAGTAAATGGAATTCTCTCTTCCGTGGAATTCGCTGAAGCAGCTATTATCGCGCCTGAATTTCAGGTTATTGGACCGTTCAGTACTGGAACCAGCTGTGTACTTTCAGAAATACTTTCCCGTCAGGTTCCACCCGAGAACCCTTCCATGTTAATTATGACCTATGTTGCCACTCAGCAAGGGCATGAGGAACTCAGCAGGGTCAATATTATTCAGTATATGAGAGAAACAAGTGAGATTCGTGATCTCAGGGAGGAATGGCAGCAGTACGCTGAGGCAGTCGGGGATTCAATCAACGCAGAGCGGGAGCAGATGGAGGATCGGTAGAGATTCGAAATGAATAATATTGTGATTACGTACCGCTTCAGGCTGGCGGATGATACTCTGGAATCATTTCATATTGAACTGGATGCACTGAATCTTCAGATGATCGGTAATGTTCCGGAAACCCTGCCTGAATGGATAAATCTGGAATTCCATCAATGCCCCAACTGTCCACTAAGAATCGATGCACATCCGTATTGCCCGCTGGCCTTGAATCTTGTCAATATCGTTAAACGTTTTGATCGTGTTATTTCATATGATGATATCTATCTGGACGTGATAACCAAACAGAGACACATATCACAGAAGACGACCGCTCAGCGCGGCCTCAGTTCTCTCCTGGGCCTTGTTATAGCCACCAGCGGCTGCCCGCACACTGTATTCTTTAAACCGATGGCTCGATTTCATCTGTCCTTATCGAACAGAGATGAAACCGCTTACCGCGTCACATCCATGTATCTTCTGGCACAGTACTTCAGGAAAAAAGAGGGAAAACAGGTTGATTTCAGTCTCCAGGGTCTCAAACAGATATATGAAAATGTTCAGCAGGTTAACTGCGCGATTGTCGAAAGGCTTCGAGCAGCAAGCGAAGCAGACTCCGTACTGAATGCCATTGTAATACTGGATACATATGCTCAGACTATTCCGTACATGATAGAAGATTCTCTTGACAGTATCAGATATCTGTTCTCTCCTTATCTGACAGATAATGATTCCAGCGCAGGAAATCCATAGTCAATATATCATTTTCTTCGCCCGCTCCTTAGCAGAACAACCAGGAAAAATGGCCCGCCAAGAAGTGACATGACAATGCCAATAGGCAGTTCAGCAGGACTCACGACAATCCTGGATAACGAATCCGCAAGAACCATAAGAAGCATTCCGCCAAGCGCTGAAGCCGGCACAAGATACCGGTAATCAGCCCCGACGAATCTGCGCATGATATGCGGTACGATCAATCCTACAAATCCAACAGGTCCAACGGCTCCCACTGTGGAGCCGGCCAGAACGGCCGCAGCGATAAGAAGAAGGTTGCGTTCTCTCCGGACCGAGACACCTCTTGTTGAAGCCAGATCATCACCCTGCGATATCTGATTGAGTACATCGGTTCGAGAGAATACAATCAGCGTTCCGATAACCGCAGGGAAAATCAGAAACAGTGGTTTCCCCCATCCGATCACCGCAAGATCTCCCATCATCCATCTTACAATCTCGAGTATTCTGGATGCATCACTGAAATATTCGAACAGAAGAAGTATTGCGGCTCCAATAAGGTTCATCGTAACTCCAGCAAGAAGCAGAGTTGCGCCATACTCTCCCCTGGCGCCTCCTGATGCGAGAGCATAAACCGCTATTACCGCCAGAAGCGCTCCAGCGGTTCCGGCCGCGACAAGACCGATAACCGGTACAGCAAGCCCCGATATGATTACGGAACCGGCAACAAGCCCTGCTCCTGCGGATATGCCAAGAGTGTATGGAGTAGCAAGATCATTTCGAAGAAGTGACTGCAGAACACATCCGGAAATAGACAAAGCACTACCTGTAAGAAGAGCAAGTACAAATCTTGGTAATCTCAACCGGAACACTACCCATCCCGGTGGATCACCCATTGGACCAACCATCAGGGAAAAGACACCTGCAATAACAATCGCCAGTATCAGCAGAACCCAGAATCCGGTTGACGGTCTTCTCCCTGAAGCGGTCATTTCTCCATCTCCGGCACGATTATCCACGATCTGGTCTCACTGTCCTCCGATACGTGAAGATGAACATCGAAAACTTCAGATAGAATCTCCGTTGTGAACACATCAACAGGTTTACCGAATGCTCGGGCTTCTCCGTTGGCAAGTACAAGCACGGAGTCAAGATATCTGCCGGCGAGCGCGACCTCATGAGTGCTGATCAGCATAGCAATTCCTTTATCTGACAACTTTTTGAGAAGCAGCCACATGTTAAGCTGATGTCTGAAATCAAGAGAGGATCCCGGCTCGTCAAGAAGCAGCAGCTTCGGCTCCTGAGCAAGCGCTGAAGCAAGCAGAACCAGCCGCTTTTCTCCCCCTGAGAGTTCCGAAAATATCCTGTCTCTGAGATGCCATGTGTCCGTTTCCAGCATGCATTCCCCTGCAATTTCAAGATCAAGTGATGAGTCAAATGCCCATCTTCCTCTATAGGGATGCCTGCCAAGGAGAACTGTTTCTGCTACTGTCAGCCTGGAAAAAGGATTGAAATTTTGAGGAAGGTAAGACACTATTCTTGCCTGCTGATTATCCGAGAGATCGGATGTTTCAATGTCGCATACTTCAATAGTCCCGGAAACAGTAACTCCCAGATCGAGAATAGCTCGAAGAAGTGTCGATTTCCCCGAACCATTCGGACCGATCAACCCGCATATGTCACCTGGAGATATGGAAAGATTGATTCCGGACAGGACGGATCGGGTGCCGTATCCAGCGGAAACGTCATCCAATCTCAGAGTAGACAAGAACATATCCTCTCGGCGATATTTATGAGTCTTCCTCCGGGAATCATGATATATGGCTCAAAGAGACAGTGAACACTTGATGTCTGAAATCCTAACTCAACCCAGAAGTCGTTCTCCGAGATAATAACTGCCGTTGTATCTGTTCGTCCCGGATACAGACAGATTATATGATCAGGTGCCATTTCCAGCACTCCCTCAGCGGATATCATTGGCCAGGCTCCGGCAGCAGGCGCTGCTATTTCGCAGTTCATTGAGGAAAGCAGATCTGCGAAAAACGTGTATCTACCGGCAATTGTCATGCTGGAAGAACCGCGTTCATGGTAAACAACGATCATGCATGAAACCGGTTCGGTGTTTCCCATCAGGTACTGGAGGGAATCCAGCCGCATCTCAAGCTCATCCTTATACTTCTTTGCATCCGCTCCATACCTCATATCAAGAGAATCAAGCACTGCAAATACATCCTCAAGTGTGTCAAACCGGTAAGAGTAACAGGGAATACAAAGGACTTCCGCGAGTTCATGAAGTACGGGACTATTACCGCTAACATGGATAGAAGTGGGTGAAAGAGAGGATATCCGCTCCAGTGAAGGATCTACATATCCCCCAACCGAAGGTAATTCCTGTACAATCGGTGGCCATTCCGAATACCTGTCAACTGCTACAATTCTGCTTCCCAGTCCGGTAACAAACATGATTTCAACAAGAGAAGGCCCAAGAACAATAAATCTTTCATCAGCAGCAGGCTCTTCAATGCTCCGGCAGTACAGAGACAGCAATAGAACCGCGGCAAGCATAACAGTTTTCAACTTATGTCTCCTGGTGATATGGAAGTTATCAGTCCGTGTTTCCGCAATTTATCGAGAGCTCTGGATTCCAATTGCCTTACCCTTTCTCTGCTGATCCTGAAAATTCGTCCCAGATCCTGCAAAGTATAGAATTCGCCACCAAATAGTCCGAATCGAAATGTGATTATCGTTTTCTCTCTGTCGGACAATGAGACCAGGGCGGCATCAATTCTTTCTCTGAGATCATTCTTGATAACTTCTTCATCCGGCATCAGTAATTTGCTTTCAAGAATATTCGCGATAGTCGCATCCTGTTCACCGGTAGTGTGATCCAGGGATAGTGGCCGCGCTGTGGAAAGATATGTCTGTTCAATCTCATCACGGTCAACCCCTGTGAATTCCGCCAGCTCATCGATTGTAGGGAGATGACCACTGTCCGAAGTAAAATCATCAACATATTCCCGGAAGGACGAATTCGCTTTTAGAATGCTTACAGGAAGCCTGATAAGCCTGGATTGACGGAGTATCGCTTTTAGAATTGCCTGTCTGATCCACCACACCGCGAAAGTCGAGAATTTATATCCTCTATGGTATTCGAAACGCCTGACAGCATCCATGAGACCCTGGCAACCCTCCTGAACGAGATCCATCTCTTCCATTGCGTCACATGGATAATATTTCCGCACTTTTGTAACAACCAATCTGAGATTTGCTTCCACAAATCTTTCAAGTATTTCATTATGCTTTTCGAATGCTCTAAAGAAATGTTGAGCGAATGTGATATAGTCATGAATACCCACTCCGATATTCACTTCTATCAGATCAAGTTCATTACGTATTGCTGTTAACCGTGGATAGATACACCAGGCTCTATGGTTAACGTTTTCACAGGAGTCTGCTGTTGAATAGAATTCCAGAGCCCTTGATCGCGCAACTGTAACATCCTCACCGAGCAGATCCGTAAGTTCCTTCATCCGGCTGACAAGCTTTCTGCATGTTTCTATTCTGCTGAACAGCTCCTTACCTATACACTCCACTCTGAACCACGACAGATGAAGCCTTCGTACCGCGTCACGATTCTGGTATCGATTGTGCATTCTGCCGAGAATCAGTTTCATTCCTTTTCGCCGTGAATAAGGTAAACGATAATGTTTTATCCCCCAGAATGACCTGTCAACAATTCCCTCCTCCACTATCTCACCCTTCAATAATCTGTTGAAAGGCTCGAAGAAATTTCTTCGACCAAGCGGCATCAAAAGAATGGATTCCAGCATGATGAATCTGATATTCTCCTGGTTTTCAGCAAGTTCTTTTTCTTCCTCGGGAGACATCGATGGGACAACATCGATTTCCCGAAAGAAAAGAGTTCCTGAATTAAGGTCTATCCTTCGACTGTTCTTCTGCTGCTGGCAGCGGGAAATTGGTCACCACCTACATTCTTATCAGCTTTTTACCAATTTCTGATATCTGTTGTTTTAATTCATCAATCTCGCTATCGCCGGCGGATTTTAAACTGGTTTTGAGCAGGACCAGCTCTCGCTCCAGTCTATCACGTTTGACAGCATTCTCAATACTATCTCTGACTGATTGATCTTTCTGATCCGGAAATGATGACATGATTTCACTGCAGACAGATGCATCTTCAGTATCAAGTCCTGAAAGTTGGAATCCAAGAGCGCCTTCCCTGGCCTGTTTTCTGATTTCCAGGAATAATCTGATTCCTCTCTCCGTCCTGAAGTCCCCCTCTTCAAGAAATTCAAGCAGTGAACTGTTGAAACCCTCCGGATCCAGGAGAATCGATCCGAGTATGGCTTTATCCCATCTGTTCAATTCATTGTTCTGAGTCATTCTGCTGGCATATCTCTGACGTTTCCGGTCTTCCTCTGCAACCTGCATCTCAAGTGTTCCGATAGAATATCCAGTCTCTTCTGAAATTACTTTTAACAGTGTCTCCATGATTACCGGATCTGTTGTGCTTGAAGCGATCCCCACGAGTCTCCTGACAACTTTTACCTTTTTTCCGGAGCTCTTTATCCGGGCCCAGGAGCCAAGCAATCCAAGAGCAAAACTAATTGGATCCTGAGCTCCTGCAGTCAATTCCGGAACCGTACCGCTTCCATTTTTACTGATGTAATCATCAGGGTCCATGCCATCAGGAATCGAGATGATCCCCGGCAGATGCCCCTGTTCAAGAATTACTTCAGCAGCTCGCACAGCTGCCCTCTGACCAGCTTTATCACCGTCATAACAGATAAGAATATCGGAGGACATGGCACATATCTGCCTGGCCTGTGACGAAGTTATAGCGGTGCCGCATGTTGCCACAACGCAATCAAAGCCAGCTTCTATAAATCGCGAATGGTCAAAGTATCCTTCCACAAGGATAATCATATCAAGATCTCGCGCTGCCCTGAGAGCTTCGCGGTAACCGTAAAGGTAGTCACCCTTCCTGTATATTGGTGACTCAGGACCATTTATGTATTTCGGCGTATCGGGAGAGGATTTAGATATACACCTTCCACCAAAACTTATGATCCTTCCTTTTCGATCACTGATCGGAAAGAGTATTCTCTCTCTGAAGCGGTCGTATATTCCGTCACTGTTTCTGGATCTGAGAGCAATTCCCGATTCTACGAGCTGGCTTTCCGAGTAACCTTTCCCGCGAAGGTGTGTGGAAAGTCGATTCCCGCCGGGTGCCCAGCTGATACCGAGTTTTTCGATTGTCTGCTCTGAAAGGTCCCTTTTCTTAAGATATTCCCTTGCCTGAACCCCGGAACTTCCTCTGATCTGATCAAGAAAAAATCGATGTGATTCTACGAGTATCTCCGTAAATATATCCGTTCTTGAAGTATCCCTTCCCGATGTTTCCAGTTCAACACCAACCTCGGTCGCAAGCTCCTCCACAGCTTCACGAAAAGTAAATCCAAGATAATTCATCAGGAATGAGAACGCGTCTCCGCCTGCTCCGCATCCAAAACAATGGTACATCTGCCTTTCCTGAGATACGAAAAACGAGGGGGTCTTTTCCCTGTGAAAAGGACAGAGTCCTTTCATATTCCTTCCCGAACGTTTCAGGCTTACGTATCTTCCCACTACCGAG
>DAOWJX010000142.1 GCA_030640155.1 Candidatus Aegiribacteria sp.
ACTGAAAGCAGGACGATCCTGTTGATTCGGGAGAGGGAATCCCTCACAGCCTGCACAACATCGGTTATCATGGAACCACGCCACTCCATGAAACTGTCATGCAGTCTCCCGCCGCTGACGCAGTAGGCAGGCCAGTCAATAGAACGTATTCCGGCATCTCTGCGAAAACGTTCACGGCATCCGTCGCAGAAACAGACACGGTTGGTTGAAAACCTTATATAGTCGAGATGTATTCCGGCAACAGGGTACTCTGCTGCCAGGTTAAAACATAACTGCGCCATATCACTTACATTCTGAGGATCTGTAGGACAGAGCCAGTTCTCTACCGTTCCATCACTGGAGATCTGAAATCTTCCGTCCAGCTCGAATTGATTCTGATCCTCCACAGAACACTTGCCTGCTTTCCACAGGACAACCCACGCATGAACATCGATCCCAAGGGGAGTGCAGGCGTCAAGACATTCCTGAAGACCTTCCGTATCCGTTTCCGGCCCATAGGCAGCACAGTAAAAGACCGTGTCGTAGCCGTTCAAGGACAGCAGCCGGGCGATCTCATCCCAATTTCCATTGTTGTATTGCCAGGCGCTCCAGACACCTGTGATTGAGCACAGGACTGTCATGAAGAGAGAAAGAAAATACATATGAACCTCCGGCCGTAAGATATGTTCAATTCCGGCTTCGAACAACTGAATATGCGGAACGGCTCAAGCCAGCAGCCAGAGTTCAATAAAACCCGGGGATACAGGTCATCCCTTGTAATATGATTACCAGGCAGACAAATCCTTCAATAGAAGAAATGGTCCTTATTAAAGTTCAATGTCGGGATAAGATCAGTATTCCTGCTAAGGAACTGTTATCGTCTTCCTGCCGTCATCGGGCATTCTGTCTTCGCCGTCCATCGCATAGAACCAGTAATCCAGTGTAACCGGAGCAACCGTAGGCATATTTTCCAGAACAATGAAAGGAAATTCCAGTCGATAGTACACACCACTGATAACTGGTATACCAGTGTACTTTAAATCATCATACAAGCCGGGCGAAGTTGCCGATTCCTTCGAAACGGTGAACTCCGTCAAATGGCATCGAACCAGAAAATCCGCCTCCGGATCTGTATCTGTATTGAAGTAATAGTAAAATTCGCTCAGGCATATATCATCATAGAACTCAATTTCAGTATTCAGATTAACGCCGGAATAAGTCACGGTTGCATCTTTGAAATCCTTACAATCCTCTATTCCCGATTCATTTGGATCATCACAACCAATCATCATGAACAGGACCAGAAGAACAGGAACACACTTCGTTAAGACAGGTTTCATTTTACCATCATCCTTTCGCTTGCTGATTTCCGAAAAAGACCACTCAAAGATATCTATTCTGTAATGAAGCACCCCCTTTTTCTGATTGTGTTTGCAGTATTGCAGAAAGAGACTAATTCATTATGTGATATGTTGTCAAGTGTAATAACTCTGACTTTATGGTTTCCAATGTATATCGAACCTCTTTAAATGTGGGTATACTGAATCCTGGCAGATGGGAGTGCGGGATTCAGCAGGAAACTGCGCGATATGCTTCAGGAAGTAACTGGATGATAAAGTTATCTATCAGTTAATTGACATCTGCACTCGCCCGGGATATTCTCTTAACGATAGTACGATCAGTATGGGTTAATCGTGTATAGAGTACGAATTCAGTTACACACAGCAAAGAAAATTGCATGAATGAAGAGTTAGAGGTTCTAAAATCTGTGACGCATGCTCTGCATAATGCAGGTATCGCATATATGATTACCGGATCTGTTGCGATGAATTATTATGCTTTTCCAAGAATGACGCGAGATATAGATATAGTTATTGAGCTCCAGGGAAATGATACTGCTGCACTGGTTAATCTTTTTAAGAATGACTTTTATGTTTATCAGGATTCTATAGAAGAAGCCATCCGCAATCGTGGAATGTTTAACATTATCCATAATAAGTATGTGTTGAAAATTGATTTCATTGTTAAAAAATCAACTCCATATCGAAACATGGAATTTCAAAGGAAGCGTCATATTCTCATTGAGGGAATTCAAATGTGGATAGTAAGCCCCGAGGATCTGATTTTATCGAAGCTCTGGTGGTCAAGGGTCAGTCATTCAGAAGTGCAGATTGGTGATATAAAAAACTTGTTCGCTTCAGTTGACGATCTTGATATTGCTTACATAGACAGATGGGTAGCAGAAATGGGTCTGCAGGATATTCACCGGAAGGTAATTGATGATTGATACAGATCCGGTTATCGAATCAAAGACAAGAGCATTAATGATGAATAAGTCTCCTGAAGAACGGTTAATAATGGGATGTTCAATGTTCACTTTCGCCAAAGCAATAGTCCGATCCTCGATTATGCAGAAGAACGGTGATATCCCGCTTTGTGATCTAAGAAAAGAATTGTTTCTGAGGTTCTACGGAAATGACATGGACAAAAAAACCAGGGAGAGAATAGCATCCTATTTTTCCGGATGAACCCGGAATTGTAGAAAAACCACGGACTCATGTACAAGTCACTACATGGATTCGGGGCGGAAAGCGTCCTCGAGGTAGGTGGCCATTCTGAATTCGGAAGGTGTGCCGCGGACTACGGCAACATCGAATCTGATCTGATCCTGAGGATCGTGCTTCGCCAGGTAGAAGGCGGCAGCGTGGATTATTCTGGCCTGCTTCTTTGAATCGATCTTCTCAAGCGGCATTGTTGCGCTTCCGTCACTGGCGAATTTCACTTCAACAAAAGCAAGAATCCCGCTATTTTTCGCGATGATATCGACTTCAGCTCTGCGTGTCCGGAAATTACGGGTGACTACCGTCCATCCGCGGGTCTGTAACCATTCACAGACAAAATCCTCGGCTCCCCTGGAAATTTCACTCAAAATGTATCCGAATCTGTTTCTCATATTTCAGAGGTGCAAAAGACATTCTGTGAATCGGGGAAGGGCCAAGTTTCTCAATGGCTTTCATATGCTCCCTGGATCCATACCCCTTGTTGGACGCAAAACCGTACCCCGGGAATTCATTCTCAGCTTTGATCATTATGTCATCTCTTGTAACTTTAGCGATGATGCTGGCGGCGGCTATGGACAGGCTTTTTGAGTCACCTTTTACGATAAATCTGGATTGCAGATCAAGATTCCTTATCGGCAGGCCGTCCACAAGATAAAGCGCGTCCAGTATATCAATAGCCTGAGCTGCTCTGTAAAAGGCCAGGCGGACAGATTCTGCCATCCCAACTTCATCTATTTCTGAATGCTCTACAATTCCAGTGGAATACCCGATTGCAATCCTGATGATCTCTGGGAAAAGAGTTCTGCGCTTTTTATCGGACAGCTTCTTGCTGTCAGTTACTCCCTGCAGATACGCATCCCGTGGGAGGGATACGGCTGCAGCCACCAGGGGCCCGGCAAGAGGACCCCGGCCGGCTTCGTCCATCCCTATCAGAACAGGGTAATCAAGCCTGTAACTTCCGTCGAACTCGAATAAAGGAGTACGGGTCAGGATTTCTTCCTGGAACCGTATGTCTTCTTCTCTTTTATCCTCGCTGACTTACCCGTCTTGTCTCGAAGGTAAAAAAGCTTTGCTCTGCGCACTTTACCGATTCTGGTTACTTCAATCCGCTCAATGAGAGGAGTGTTCAGAGGAAATACTCTTTCGACGCTCACTCCACCCGAGATTTTTCTTACAGTAAAGGTTTCAGAGGTTCCGCCACCTCTGCGGGATATTACAACACCCTGGAAAACCTGTACACGAACTTTGTTACCCTCCACAACCTGGAAGTGCACTTTGACTGTATCCCCCGGTTTGAACTCCGGCAGATCCTCTTTGATATGTGATGCTTCAACACTCCGGATAATATCATCCATTTTTATGCTCCTTCTGTCGATCTGCAAGCCTTACAGCATGAACAAATCGTTCTTTTACACAGTCCCTGCTTTCCGAGTCAAGCAGGTCAGGACGCTGCTGAACGGTAAGCTCCAGTGCTTTCTTGAATCTCCATTTCTCTATCTCAGCATGATTACCTGAAATCAGAATATCGGGAACTTTCATACCTCTGTATTCAGCAGGTCGGGTATACCTGGGATAATCAAGCAATCCCGTCGCGAAACTGTCCGATTGTGCGGATTCCATTCGACCAAGCACCCCCGGAAGCCATCTGAAAACAGCTTCCATAAGAAACATGGCAGGGATCTCGCCGCCGGAAACCACAGCATCGCCAACACTGATCTCATCTGTAACAGCGTATTCCCTGAATCTCTGATCAATTCCGCCATATCTGCCACAGAATATTATCAATTTTCCGCACTCAGCTAACTCTCGAGCAAGATCGTGATCCAGTTTTCTTCCCTGAGGAGTCATGAATACTATTCTGGCATCCTTTCTCCAGGATATCTCCTCAAGTGTTTCAAACAGCGGTTCGGGTCTGAGCAGCATCCCTGCGCCACCCCCGAACTGATAATCATCAACTGAACCGCGACTGTCTACAGCCTTTTCCCGTATATCAAAAACCGTCATTTCAACTTTGCCGGTTTCAATCGCTTTTCCTATTATTCCATGTTCCATGAATGGAATAAGCAGATCTGGAAACAGCGTTGCCACAGCTGTTTTCATGCTGGATACTCCATTCATTGCGGAGACAGTTCGTTCAGACCAACTGGAAGAACAAGCTCAATGACCTTATCCTTCCACCTGATATTTCCCTCATTCAGCACCAGTGCAAGTGGTACATGAAATCCTGTTTCCGCATCCTCAACGAGAAGGAGCGGATTGGAATCTGATGGTTCAATATCCACAACTGGAAACGTTTTCCCCTCTGACTTAATCTCCATACCTATAAAACCGTAAAGAGGGAAGAATTCCAGCATTCTCTCCGCTTCATCCCGCTTTATGAAAATGGAGCAGCCTCTGTACCTGTCAGCGTCCTCCCTGTTGCGGATCTCCTTCAGAGTGAGATTAATTCGAGAGTCTCCCCTAACAGAACAGCGGACTACAGTCATGGATATGCTCTCTTCCAGCAGGATTCCTGTTCCTGGAGGAATGATCGCATGACCGATACCAGAGAAAACACGAACTGCTAATCCACCCTTTAATCCGTGAGGTTTCTCCACATATCCGAGATATACAATATCACCGGAAGCCATTACAGAAATCTCAGTCAATGATTCTTACTGTAGCCTTCTTTTCCAGTCGGGCAGCAGCTGATCTGATGATAAGTCTCATAGCTTTCGCAATTTTCCCCTCGCGGCCTATTACTCTGCCAAGATCGCTCTCCGCGACTCTCAATTCAAAGACAATTACGTCTTCTTCCATTGTTTCTTCTACAGAAACCGCTTCAGGATCTTCAACGAGCGTTTTGGCCATAATTTCAATAAGTTCTTTCATGAGGGTCCTCCAGTTCAGGTGGTTATTCAGACAGTAAATCGCACCGGTGTATCCATTACGAGGTTCTGCTCTTCCCTTTTATTAGAACCACTTCCAACGGTATGCCTTCTTCACCACCGGAGTGCCTGGACCATTTACTCCAGGTGCCTGTGCGCTGAAGCAGGTTTCTGACCGTATCGGAGACCTGCGCTCCCTTATCCAGCCAGTGAAAAACCCTTTCCTCGTCTACTTTAACTTCCATTGGCTTGCGCAGGGGATCGTAGTAACCGAAACTCTCCAGAAATCTGCCATCGGTAGCTTTACGTCTGTCAGCGGCTACAATTCTGTAGAATGGCTGGCCTTTACATCCAATTCTTTTTAAGCGAATAATTACCAAGTTTCACCTCCAGATCAGCGGATTATGCCGGGTAGCTTGAATCTCCCGGATTTCATCTGCTTCATCATTTTCTTCATTGATCCGAATTCGCGCAGCAGTCTGTTTACATCATTCACTTTTGTACCGCTGCCCTGTGATATTCTCCTTCGTCTGTTTCCGTTGATTATCTCCGGATGAGTTCTTTCCTTCCTTGTCATTGAACTGATGATGGCTTCCATCTTTGTGAATTGAGAAGTGTCCAGGTTCATTCCTGCGGGTCTCATGCTCTTCGGAAGCATAGCCATCAGGTCACCGAGAGAACCCATCTTTCTAATGCGGCGGAGCTCTCCAGCAAAGTCCTCAAGCGTGAAGGAGTTGGAGATAAGCTTTTTCTCCAGCTTCTCAGCTTCCTTTATGTCCCATGTGCTCTGAGCTTTTTCCGCAAGACCGACCACATCACCCATACCAAGGATCCTTCCAGCCATTCGGGTCGGATCCATCGGTTCAAGGCCTTTAACACTTTCTCCTATTCCAATGAACTTAATTGGTTTTCCGGTTACCGCCCTGAAAGATAGCGCAGCACCTCCTCGTGAGTCGCCATCCATCTTTGTAATTATGGAACCGGTAAATCCAATTCTTTCCTGGAATTCAACTGCAACGTTTACAGCGTCCTGGCCGGACAGACCATCGAGCACCAGTAATGTTTCAGCTGCATTCGCAACTTTACTGATTTCCCCCAGTTCCTCCATCAGTTCATCGTTCACATGCAGTCTTCCTGCAGTATCTGCTACGACTATGTCGTAACTGTTCATTCGTGCTTCATGCATTGCTTCCCGAAGGACTTCCACTGGATTCTTGGTGTCTCTCCTTGCGTAGAAACCGGCACCCGAATCCTTCGCGATCTTTTCCAGCTGCTCAATAGCCGCGGGTCTCTGTAGATCACATGCTGCCAGAAGAGATCTCTTACCCTTTTTTTCCGCGAGCCAGTATGCCAATCTGCCTGCTGCAGTCGTTTTTCCAGAGCCCTGCAAACCAACAAGAAGATAGACTATTGGAGGCTTACCGGATAACTCAAGAGGGGTTCCTTCAGAACCGAGCAGTTCAATCAGTTCTTCATTGACGACTTTTATTACCTGCTGTCCAGGAGAAAGACTTTTCAGAACATTCTCACCCAGGGCTTTTTCACTGACAGTACTGACGAACTGCTTCGCTACTTTGAAATTGACGTCAGCTTCAAGCAATGCCCTGCGAACCAACCGCATAGCTTCCCTGATGTTGGATTCGTTAATGACTCCTCTGCTAGTCAGTTTCCTGAAAGCATCTGAGAGACTGTCTGTCAGTCTGTCGAACAAGTCTGCCCTCCGTTGGATCAGATAAGTAAATAGCACATAATTACTCTACACTACAGAGCATGCAACTATACTTCAACAAACGGAATAATACAAATAGAGGGAAGTCTACTTCAGTATGTAAACAGAACCATGTCCGATGGGGCATGTAATGGTAAAACCAGAATCAGTTTCATCAATGATATAGGGCTGCTTCGAAACAGGACATCCGGGGATAGAATCGGGAAGGAGCTCTTCAAGAGAAGTATATCCATCAGCAGTCAGAGATACATGATAGAGCATTCCCTCAATCTCGAATCGAAGTGAATCCATCCTGGATTCACATCTGCTGATATCAAGCTCATTTCTCATCTCATCCATTTCTTCCTGATCGATTAAACGGGTTGTGTCTCTGGAGCAACCGATGATCAGGAAAAGAACTGCAGTAATCAGAAATAAGTACCTCATTTTATCTCCTTGAAGAGCTGGCCATCGAAACGTTTCTAAGCTTTCGAATAGCCTCAGCGGGATCATCCGCTCCGGTAATGAAAGAACCGGAAACCAGTATATCAACTCCCAGGGATGTCAGTCTTCCAGCATTGGAGTCAGTTACTCCTCCGTCTATAGAAATAAGAGCTTTCTCTCCACCGTAATCATCAAGTATCCGGCGGATTGCTGAAATTTTGGAGTGAACGTATTCCAGATGTTTCTGTCCACCGTATCCGGGATTTACAGTCATAATCAGCACGAGATCAACCGCAGGCGCAACCCACTGCAGGAAATCAATCGGGGTTGCCGGATTGATAGCGACTCCTGCCCCTGCTCCCGATTCCCTTATTCTCTGTAGAAGTCTGTCCAGATGACTTGTAACCTCGACGTGTACCGTAATATACCTGCAACCGGCAGCTGCAAATGAATCAATCAGTGCCGCTGGCTTATCCACCATGAGATGAGCATCAACCGGAATATCAACCTTTCGAGCGATGCAGGCCGCAACATCGGCCCCGACAGTAAGTACGGGTACAAATACTCCATCCATAACATCCAGATGGATCATGTCCGCGCCGGCATTCTGCAGTTTCAACGCCTCCATGGCGAGTTGTCCCTGATCACAACCGAGTATAGAGGGAGCAATAATTATCTCTCTCATCTACCAGTTCCCCCAGTTATCATCTGATTTCCCCACAACCAATTCCACTGAGTCACCCGGTGAATACTGATAACCCGGAGTCTGAAGCTGGTCAAGAACAATGTTATATTGCAGTATATCATTTGTCAGCCTCTCTTCAACTACGACGGGGATAAGGTTGCTGATTTCCGCGAGATCCATGGCATCATTGATTGAAAGTCCAACGAAACGCGGCATTCCCTGCCAGCCGGTGGATACCAGAAGCCTGACAGGTGTTGTTACCGGAAGGCTGTCGTACTGTCTCGGGTTAACAGCGATAACCAGACCCTCCGGAATCATGGGATCTCGTACCCAGCTTCTTCCAATGGAGTAAAGCTGCCAGTCAGCGATTTTCTCTTCAGCCTCAACTGCGGAAAGACCAAGAAGGGAATCCGGCCAGTATGATCTGTACAGAGGACCTATATTCCAGAATATGCTCACAGGAGCTCCTCTCGGTGTCATAGCACCTGGCGGGGGATCCTGTCTGACAACACTGCCCATGGTCTCAAAAGGTCCATATACTGACCACTGACCGGCAAGTACAAGAGTTGCTGATTCAATTTCTCTCTGAGCATCCTGTCGCGTTAATCCAATAACATCGGGAACCGTTACCGGAGCTGAAGCAGCTCCAATAGAAGAAATAAACCGCGGAGTCTCGAAAATAGATGGTGCCAGAACAGTGCCGGCGATGAATGCTAAGACCGCAGTCGAACCCGCAATAATAGCATATCTTGCAACCGATTTCACCGGTTCATCCTCCATACTTCAGTGCTCTGACAGTGTTTCCGGGTGTTTGCCCGAGTATACTGCTACTGTACGTTTTCTACCCTTTCAAGTTCAGGGAATACAGCCTTAAGATTCCTTTCCACTGTCCATTGAAGAGTAACGGTGGCCATTGCGCATCCTGAGCAGGCTCCTTGAAGCCTTACCTTAACAACATTATCTTGGATCCCGACAAACTCTATGTCACCACCATCTCGCTGTAGAACAGGTCGAACCTTCTCAATCTCAGCGATAACGTTTTCATCATTGAATTCGAGTGTGTTTCCACTCATATTCTCCTCCAACTATTTAATCTGTGATATAACAAGAGCAACCATTGTCATCAACTTTATCAGAATGTTCAGAGACGGTCCGCTGGTATCTTTGAATGGATCGCCAACGGTATCTCCAATAACTGCGGCAGCGTGCTCGGAGGAACCTTTTCCTCCCAGATTTCCCTCTTCAATATACTTCTTGGCATTGTCCCACGCACCTCCTGCATTTGACATGTAAATTGCCAGGAGAACACCGGATACAATTGCTCCTGCAAGCACACCTCCAAGAGTCTCAGCTCCTGCGTCCCCAAAAGCGAAATAGACTGCTACAGGAATTATTACAGCCAGAATACCTGGAAGAATCATTTCACTGAGTGCGCCCCTGGTCGCGATATTAATGCATTTTTCAGTATCAGGTTCCGCCTCATTCTCCATCAAACCCTTTATATCTCGGAACTGCCTGCGAACTTCCTCTACCATTTTCATGGCAGTCCGTCCAACTGCTCGCAACGTAATAGAGGCAAAAACAAACGGGAGAAGCCCACCAAACAGAAGTCCGGCAATAACATTGGGTCTGAGAAGATCGATTGTCTGAAGGCCGGTAGAAACGGCATATGCGCTGAAAAGAGCAAGAGCCGTCAGGGCGGCTGAACCAATAGCGAATCCTTTACCCATTGCAGCAGTAGTATTTCCCAGTGAATCCAGTTTATCCGTTCGTTTCCTTACTTCTCCGGGCAGCGCTGCCATTTCTGCGATCCCACCGGCATTATCCGCCACCGGGCCGTAGGCATCAACTGACATGGTCATGCCAACATTCATGAGCATCCCTAGAGCGGCGAGCGCGATACCATACAGGCCGGCGAAATGAAAGCTGATCATTGTAGCGGCAGCGATGAACAGAATCGGGAATATTGTGGATTCCATACCGACTGCTATTCCCTCAATAATACAGGTTGCAGGTCCTGTTGCTGTACTTCTGGCGATTCTTCTGACCGGCCCCCCACTCGTGTAATATTCAGTAATCAGGCCTATTGCAGTTCCCGAAACTACACCGCAGACAAGCGCCCAGAAGACACCTGTACCAACACCAAGAAGGCGTATTGCCATAAAAGCGAAAATAATGGACAGAATCGTGCTTATGAAAGTCGAATTTCTAAGAACGGTAGCGGGACTTCCCTTCCGGCTGAGTATTCCAACAGAAACAACTCCTGCAATACTGGCAAGAGTCCCGAGTGCTGCCAGAATAATCGGAAGAGCAATCAGCGTTCCTGATCCGGAAACAACTGTTTCGGAGGAAAGCAGCCCGGTCGGAATGATGCCGGTAACACTGAAACCGAAAGCCAGAACTATTGCCGCTATGATGCTCCCGACATACGATTCGAACAGATCAGCGCCCATTCCGGCAACATCACCGACATTATCACCCACATTATCCGCAATAACAGCAGGATTTCTGGGATCGTCCTCAGGTATGCCTGCTTCTATCTTCCCTACGAGATCTGCTCCCACATCCGCGCTCTTTGTGAATATTCCCCCGCCTACTCTCGCGAAAAGAGCGATTGAACTTGCACCCATCCCGAACCCGGCTATGTTCTCAAGAGAAACAGTCCCGAATATGGATTCAAGAAAAGCCTTTGCGGGAGCAACATTACTATAAAGGAGGTAGAATACTGAAACGCCCAGAAGTCCAAGCGCCGCAACTGACAGTCCCATGATACTACCACTGCGGAAAGCAACGGAAAGAGCCTTTGAAAGGCTGTTTCTTGCCGCATTTGTAGTTCGAACGTTTCCAATTGTCGCCGCGTTCATTCCGATGTATCCGGCAATCATACTGAATCCTGCGCCGCATATAAAAGCTAACGCTGTTCCTGAATCAATGCCTGCAAACAAAGCAACAGAAATTAGAACCACGAATATCAGAAGTATGCGATACTGCGTCGAAAGATAGGTCATCGCACCTGAATGAATCATGTCTGACAGGCGGATCATTCTTTCTGTACCACGAGGTTCCTTTTGTAAACTGCGATACCGCTTAGCGGCCACCAGTCCAGTAAGAATCGCCACAACAGGACCGAAGAATCGGAATAGTATCTGGGTGCTACTCATCAACACTCCTTGATTGAATACTGTTCAAGTCCATTGAGATTCTCCAGAGAATGTGCCTTTTCTACTCCAGTATACCTTTACAGTCAAGACTTATCGTTTATTCTGACGATTCAGAGCTGTGATGATTGCGGTTGATGAAAAACCCTTCATCAGAGGAATTATTTCGACGCGACCACCATGAGAGTTGACAAAATCAGCACCGACTACGGAATCAGGCGCATAATCTCCACCCTTTACAATAACATCAGGAACTATTTTCTTGATGAGTGTAAGCGGAGTATCTTCATCAAAGGGTACAACAAAACTTACTGATCTCAATTCAAGAAGGAGTTGCACACGGGCCTCAAGCGTAATAAACGGTCTGCTGGGTCCTTTGAGTCTGGATATTGAATCATCCGTATTCACTCCCAGAAAAAGAACATCTCCAAAAGCTCGTGCTTTTCTGATGATATGTACATGCCCTGGATGAATGATATCAAAACATCCATTTGTAAATACGATCCTGCTACCATTCGCTCTGAGTTCAGCGCTTGTAACAGCAGCTTCATCTTCTGTCAATACTCTTTTGTCGAGAATAGCGATCAACCTCCCTCAAAATGTCATTCGGCTTCACCGCGTATACACCCGGTTCAGCACATGTTGCCGCTGCTGCGAAAACTGAAATCCTTACTCCATCATCCAGAGGTAATCCGGATGCAAGCGAAAGAGCCATAACTGCAATAACTGTATCTCCAGCTCCAGAGACATCGAATACATGCCTTGCTGCAACAGGTCTATGAAACGGATCACGGTCTTTTCGGCACAGGATACTTCCCTCCTCACCCAGAGTTACAAGCACAGCGTCCGCTGAAAGTCTGTTCAAAATCTCATTACCTGCATTACCAGCTTCTTCAACTGTGTTAATAACTCTACCAAGAGCACGCGAAATTTCCAATCTATTGGGTTTGAAGAGAGTGCATCCGTTGAATTCAAAGAAATTGATGAATTTGGGATCTACCGCCACGGGGATTCCGTTGGATCTCGAGACTGAGATCATTCGTGAAATAAGTTCAGGAACAAGAACTCCCTTGTTGTAATCCTCAAGTACTACTGCATCCAGCTGCGAAGTAGTTCCCTCAATTCTGGAGAGAATATCCTGCATGACAGATTCAGAAATCGGATCAGTGACCTCACTATCCAGCCTGATAACCTGATGCCCGCCGGATATTATCCTTGTTTTTAATGTTGTAGGACGTGACGGATCTGAAACTACAGCGGATATATCCACTCCTTCATCGGACAGTAATCCTGTAAGTATCTCGCCCTCTCTGTCCTCTCCTGTTACTCCGGCCATTACAGGGATACCACCCAGAGAGCGGATGTTACGAGCTACATTCGCCGCGCCGCCCAGTACCCATCTCTCAAGCTTTCTCTCCAGTGATACTATCGGTATGGGTGCTTCCGGAGATATTCGATCAACCTTGCCATCAAGATAATGGTCAAGAATCAGATCACCAGCTACAAGCACCCTTTTCCCCTGCATACTTTTAAGTATGTTTTCCATATTGTTATCTGGTATCAAGAATTCCTCCATCCGGATCTGGTGCTCTGTCGCCTGTTCTCCGGCAAACTGACATAAGGAGTAACCGTGAACCCAAAGATGATGAATCAGCCACCCAGAATCAACGCCAGTGCGGCTGATACTGATGGAGTATACAGCAATGTTTTCTTTATTGCAGCTTCAAGAGCAGAATTTATACTGGATTTTGCCCGAATTGTTCCCGGAGTGAACAACCCAAAACTCATGTCCAGAATCATCGTATCACCCCACAGGATGAAAGCTCTAGTAAAAACAATGGAATCTCAGATAAACTCATATGAAAGCAAATTCGGGAAATTGGACTCTGGAGGCCAGACTTCATTCGGTTTCCAGAATCCGGCAATTGAAGAGGTCGAATCCGAAAGTAAATGAAGAATGCTCTTACAGAATGAAATTGCTGAACTTAACGGAAATCAGTTGAATTATGTGGGTTAAAGGCAAGACGTATATATGGCAATGGGTACTTGCAGTTGTTATTTCTGTCACCTTATGGATAATCTCCATGAGTGATAAGCAATTTGAAATAAATGAGAAACTTCCAGTCCCTGCTCCGGTACTATCCGATGATTTCATTGTAATTGATTACGAAAGACAGGATTCCGTTTCAGTCACTTTTACCGGAAAGGGTATAGGTGTTCTTCGCGACCAGATTCTGAGAAAACCGGAAATGCTGCTCATTGATGTATCACTGCCCAATCAGGAGCAGACTTATCCTTACAGTAGATCTCTCGAACTCACGGAAAATAATGTGCGATTCAGTGGCGATCGCTATTCAAGTCTTTCAGCGATATCATTCAGTCCTCCGGCAATCATTGTCACAATAGATCACAGAATTACACGGTATCTCCCGGTTAGAATAAGTGCCGCTGGATCTGTTCCAGAAAGATATCTATGGCCAGTTCTATCTAATACTATCGTACAGGTAACGGGAGCCAGATCTATCGTAAATCAACTTGACAGCTGCTATACCGGTCAAGTCGGTTCAGGAGGTGAACGTATAGAAACCGTAATTGAAAAACCGGATGGAATCAATAATATCAATCCATCGTCCGTAATTGCCGGATTAATATATCCGGTACCTGTTATTGAACAGATGCAATAGCTTTTCATGTATTGACAGGTGTGAAACAAGATGGGTAGATTCAACATCACGTGTTTACATGTTCAATCTTCTGACGCAATTTGACTGTAGCCGGAGGGATAGTCTATGAGATCAAAGATTCTTGTGAGAATTCTGATAGTACTGTTGGCAGTGTTTCTGGTTTTCAGAATTCATCAGAGAGTCGAAACGTACAGGATCCCAAGGGAATTCTGTCGTTCACAAATGAGTGTTCTTTCACACGCCAACATCTATCATATGTTTGTCTCCGAAGGGATTCCCGCTCCTACTCTTGACAGTCTTCTGAGTTTCGCGGAAGCAAATAACTTCTTTAATGCTTCTCTGAATAATGACAGCATATTTGTTTCGTTTAACGACGGAAGAACCCGAAATGTTCTTATTCCGCAACAATGGAAAAATCTGTGGAACGAGAATGCCGCTTTGGATATGGAAAATCTTCTTGATTCATTAATCGATGAGCAAATGAACCTCGAACTTGTTATCAGTGAACATGAAGAATCTCTCGGGTTTTCACTGGATTCTCTGATCGCACTAAGAGAAATTTACATTATTGATAACACACTTGAAGAAGAGAGTGAACTATCTCCAGGCGAATTCTTCAATGATTCTATCGGTTTTGATGCTGAATCATTTGTAGTGGCCCAGACTGATCTCGCATTTTCAATTGGATCAGCGGAATCGATGTTATTGAACTTCAGCAATATCATCGCTCCGGCCAGGATGGACTCAGTTGCTGCTCTGGTTATTGCAGTATGCCCCTCTCTCTGGGAATCAGGTTTTTACGATTCAGTCTACTCTTACGATCCAAAACTCGCTCTAGGTTCACAATTCTCACTTTCCTGTCCCAATATTGACAGGCACGGTGGTGTGGTTAGTGGTCTTATTGAGAAGGATTTCCCCGATTCATTGTTCCTGGAGGAGGACTGGTCTGAAACACTGACGGTTTTCAGCTTCCCGGAATATGCCGAAATGAGAAGATTGCTGGTTTCACGAGCAAACCTCATCCGCGCAGCAGAAGAACAAGCAGCATACCTTGCCCAGAGATATCCATTTGTTATCCATCCAAAGCTGCCGGAAAACCTCGATGTAGATATCGATAATCTTATCGATCCACTCGGTGGTGAATATGTGTTTGAAATTGTTCCTGATACAACGTACATCTTTTTTGAAAATCCTCATGGAACTTCAAGAAGAGCAAGGGGTGACTCTGTCGTGGTTGAAACCATGAAATTCGTGGCTTACACTACAATGGACCCTGAATTCTCCAGAGTTGAAGTTTTCTTTAGCCACCCACTCAGATTCCCCAGCCGTGCGGATGGCGCAATTCCGGGAAGTAATGACAAATTGACTGTTATTATGAACTGGAATCGTTCCGAACTGGGAACTCTGCAAATTGATGAGCGTGAAGTTGATCTCGTTGAAGAGTCATCATGGGACTTTATCAGTTCGAAATTCGGAAGCGACTGATAGTCTGGATTCCGTTCAATAAAGATGACGGACTGCAATTCTGGAACCTTTTTCTTCAAGCAGGATAAAGTGTGCGTCTATCCTGCCAATATAAAACGATACACTTTGGGGGTGCCGAATGACGGATAAGTTCAGTGATATAGAAACGATGGGTGAAAAGTCGGATAATCAGTATGTCCTGGCTCTTGCAATTGCAAAGAGGGTCAGAAAGCTCAGATCCGGAGCCCCTCCTCTTATCGACAGCAAGGATTCTAAGAGAAAGCCTTTTGACACAGCAATGAAAGAAATTTACCAGGAGAGAATCACTTATACGCTTGATGATGACGTATAGTTGCAAAGCAAACAGATATCTTGAAAGGATGATTTTTATGCGGGCAACCCTGTTCATAACCATTTCAGCAGTACTTGTTATAGGAGCTTGCGGAACTCAGGGCACTCCAGATAGTAACACAACGGATTCATCAAGAGTCCTTGCAACAGTTAACGACGCTCAAATAACTGAGCAGATGCTCAAAGACGAACTGGAAATGATCCCACCTTATCAGAGAGCTTCATTTGAAACGCCTGAGGGTAGAAGGCTTCTCCTGAACCATATTGTTGAGAGAGAACTGCTGCTGACTGCGGCAATAGACCTTGAACTTGAAGAAGATTCTTTTGTCATCGCTCAGGTTGAACTGGCGATGCAGCAGGTTAAAATCGCAAAGGAAAGAGCTCTCATTCAAACTTTCTATCAACAGGAAGTGGTTGATGCGATTGCAATTCCAGATGAGAGAATACTTGATTACTACAATGAACACTCAGGTGACATATACCGCCAGGAAGCACAGGTCAAAGTTTCACAGGTCCTTCTAACTCTTGATGAAGATACTGCAGCTGTTAAAGTAGCTCTTGAAGCCGGTGATTCATTTGAGACTGTCGTTCTGGAAATGAGCGAGCATGAACCTACAGTCAATACTGAAGGGGATATGGGCTGGATCACTATTAACTCTCCCTTACCTTACCTTGGTGAACAGTCAGAGATATCAGAAGCACTGTTTGCTACTGAGGTCGGAGAAGTTATTGGACCTTACTCAACAGTCATGGGTTACCATTTCTTCCTTGTAACAGACGCCCGCTTGAGGAAGTCAGAGAATCCATCGAGAACGTCCTTAAGCCTGCGATTGTAAACTCTTTTTTCCAGGATGACCTTCTACCCCGGCTCAGAGAACAGTATGGGGTTGAAATAAACGAAGACGCGTTCCTTCCGGATGAACATATGCCCGCAGACTCACTTCTGCAGTCCGCGCAAAACCTCATGGAAACGAATCCTGAGACTGCAGTTGAGTATTTCAAGCTCTTCATCGAACGTTTCCCGGAGCATGAACGCGCACATCAGGCTCAGTTCCTGATCGGGTTTACCTACTCCGAACAGATAGCGGATTACGATTCTGCAGTAGAGGCTTTTCAGGCTGTAATAGATAATTATCCTGAATCGGATTTCGTAGATGACGCTGAATGGATGATTCAGAATATGGGAGTCCCACCAGAAGAACTTCTATTAGACCAGAACTCAGAATTGAATGAAGAAAATACAGAAGACTCTGCTCTGTAGAATAAATACACTAGTTACGAAAGGAACCCCGGGGGGAAACTCCTGGGGTTCCTATTAGCCCTTTCCCGATGCCTCTCGGTGGCCCCTATTCACTCTATACATTCTGGAAAGCGGGAGGTTTTGCTTGAGAATCAGTTTTTATCAGGCGCTGATTGTAATTTCTATACTGATGCTTGCAGTTTTAACAGGATGCGGTCCTGTTGCTGATGAGCATTCCCCGGAGGGCATAACTGTCCTTGCCGGAAATGCACTGCAATCGGGAAATGCGTCAGAAGCGTTGCGATTGTACACATCAGCCCTTGAGCAATTCCCTGATGATATAAAGATATCTTCATGGTTGCTGGGAAAAGGCAGAGCACTCCTCGTTCTGGGGCGCACGGAGGAAGCAATCG